>JAEUSQ010000027.1 GCA_016788705.1 Bacteroidetes Order II. bacterium | reverse complement strand
CCATTGAAACACAAAAATAAACTATTTTTCAATGCCCGATAACAATTTTGGAATCAGGCTAACCAGTTACAATTTTTAATATGATTATTGGTGGATAGAGAATAGATTTTCTATTCGTCTTTTTTGTGAAAAGGCTTATTGTACTAGACGGACTGTCACTACATACGCAAACATGTCTGATACTGAAGTGTTTTTCACGCCTGCGAAGAACTGGGAGTAGTATATTGACGGTCTTGTTTGCTTCCGCTAAATATCGCTATGTATTTAAAAAGGTTAACCTTACACGGTTTTAAGAGTTTTGCTCAAAAGACCGAGATTCATTATCATCCAGGTATTACGGCCATTGTGGGGCCAAATGGCTGTGGGAAGTCGAATGTCATTGATGCCGTTCGCTGGGTTTTGGGTGAGCAACGAGCGCGGGCTTTGCGTTCCGAAAAGATGGACAATGTTATTTTTAATGGAACGGCCAAACGTCGGGCCTTGGGCTTGGCAGAAGTATCGTTACATATCGAAAATAACCGAGGTATCTTGCCATTGGAATACAGCGAAGTGGTGATCACGCGACGGCTGTACCGGAGCGGGGAGTCGGAGTATTTGTTGAACAATGTGTCGTGCCGCTTAAAAGACATCACGGATTTGTTCATGGATACAGGGATGGGGGCTGGTGCCTATTCGGTGATTGAGTTGAAAATGATCGAGGAGATCTTGTCGGAAAATGTAACCGAGCGCAGAAGGCTCTTTGAAGAAGCGGCAGGTATTACAAAATACAAGATTAGGCGGAAACAAGCCCTTCAAAAGTTGGAAAGCACGCAGCAAGATCTGGCGCGTGTACAAGATTTGGTGGACGAATTAGAGCGGCAGGTGCGTTCCTTGGCAAATCAGGCAGGAAAAGCCCGGAAATATAAGCATTTAAAGGATCGGCTTGCGGAGCTGGAAACCCAGTTAGCCCTGAGGGAATTTGGGCGTTTACAAACAGAAATTGCCCAATATTCGGCACGAAAGGTGGACGTGGAACACACTTTGACAGCCCTTCAAGGAGAACTGACCACATTTGAAGCCCAAGTGGAGCAGCACCGCCTTTATCTAACCCATCTGGAGACGCATTTAGCTGATTTACAACAAAAACGGGCGGCACATTTGGATGTAATCCGTAAAGCCGAAGCCGATCTGCGTGTGGAAAAGGAGCGCCATATACAAGCCGAACGCACCCTTTCGCGGTTAAAAAATGAGGCTGTAGAAGCTGATATGCGGCACGAACAACTCCTTAAACATGTAGCGTCGTTGTCTATGGCACTCGAAGCCGCTTTAGAAGTGTCTGTAGAACAGGTACGTGAACGGGTCGAGGCGCAAAAAAAACAACAGGATGCACAGGCTGGATATGAACAAGCGTTACAGGAATTGGAGGGATTGCGGATTGCAGAGCGTAAAGTGGCGCAAGAACGTTCTTTTTTGCAAGCGGAGTTGGGGCGCTTGGCGAATAGGTTGGAACTGATGGAAGGCGAGGTTGCGCGTTTGGAAGAAGACCGACAGGCATATCAAGAAAGTCAGGTTTCGTTGTTCGAGAAAACGCAATGGGTTGCGGAGTCGCTTGAACAAGCCCAAAAAGCCACTGATCAGGCCCATATCATACTTACCGAAGGAGAAAAGTTACACGAGTTAAAAACGGCTGCCCTTAATGAAGCACAACAAATGCTCCGTATAACCGAGCAAAAGGCATCGGCCTTGGGAGCAGAAGCTAAGTTGTTGGAAAATTTGGTGGCGAGTTACGAAGAATTTTCTCAGGCAGTACAATTTTTGGCCAAAAAAACTGATTGGAGTGCTGCTCCACCCCTAACGGTTTCGGATGTCTTGGCGTGTGATGTGGCCTATCAGGTTGCCATAGATGCCGCCTTACGAGAATTTGCAGGATGTTTTGTGGTATCATCAGAAGCAGAGGCAAGTGCTGCAATTGCGCTGCTAAGGTCGCAGGGCAAGGGTCGTTCTGATTTTTTGTTGCTCAACCGATTGCCAAAGGAGGCAGTTGTGCCACCAATGGTGGATGGGGCTTTGTCTGCTGTCTCTGTGATTCGGGCGGCGCCAGCTTATTCTGTATTGGCTCAGGTATTGCTGGGAAATGTGTTTCTTGTCGAGTCGTTCGAACAGGCCCAAGAACTGGCGTCGAAACCCCAAGGAGCAGGGTCTTATCTACGCTTTATGGCACCCACTGGCGAATGGGCGGATACAAACGGAACCCTTCATGGAGGGAGTAAAAAACATGCGCCCGCTACCGCCAATCGGCTGGGTAGGCGTGAACGTTTGGCCCAAGCACGCGAAGAATTACACGTTTTGGAACAACAAAAACAAGAACAAACAGGGCAATTCCGACAAATTCGGGATGAGTTGGCAGGGATAAATTTACCCTTATTACGGTTGGGCCTTCAGAAAGCAGAACGGCAACAAACCGAAGTGGAAAAAGCCAGCGAGCGTGCCCAATTTGAGCACTTGGCCTCGGCCAAACGAGCGCAAGAATTGACTGTGCGGATCGAATTGTTGAGGGCTGAGTCCGCAGAAATCAGGAATAAACATACCGAAAAAGAAGCGTTGGTTCGTGTTTTCCAGGGGCAAACAGGAGAGGCTGAAACGCGACGCCAAGCGGCTGAATTGGTTTTTAAATCTGCTGAAGCCCAGCAACGCATGGCCGGGCAAGCGCTGAACGAAACCAATATCCTGGCCATTCAGGCCGAAAACCATGCCCAGAACCTGAAAAATGAACTTCGCCGGAAACAAGAAGAGGCGGAAATGCTTCGTCGGCGGACACAAAACCGACAGGGTGAGATTGCCCAAGTCCAAAAAAGTAAAGAGACCGCTACCGAATTACAAGCCCAATTGGAGACAAACTTAGCTGTCTGGTATGCCGAAAAAACGGAACAAGATGAGGTGGTTCACGAAGCGGAATTGAATGTGGTGCAGTCACGTGGGGCCATTGCCGCCGATGAAGCACAAATCCGTGAAGTACGACGCAAAAGAGATGACTTGCAACGAGAAGAAAACCGGATCGAAGTGCAATTGGCGGAACGTAATACCCGCCTTGAGGCATTGATCCAGCGTACTATGGATGAGTTGGGTTTGGAACTTGCGTTGTCCATTGAAGAAGGAGACATGTTGGTCGTAAACAAGGATATAGACGACGTATCGGCAAAGAAAGAAGTGGCAGAACTGCGTCAAAAGATACGTTCTCTTGGGGCGGTGAATGAATTGGCTTTAGAGGATTATGAGCGGGAAAAGGAGCGGCTTTCCTTTATTGAGGACCAACAAAAGGACTTGAAGTCTGCCGAAAATACCTTGCTTGAAACGATACAAGAGATCAATCAAACAGCTACACGGCGCTTCAACGAAACGTTTGCCGAAATCAATCGCCACTTTCAATCTCTCTTTGAAGGCCTGTTTCATCCCGGGGATACGGCACAACTGCTTTTGGATGATGCAGATCCGTTGGAGGCGGGCATAAAGATTGTGGCTAAACCACGAGGCAAACAACCTTCTGGTATTTCTCAGCTTTCTGGTGGGGAAAAAACCCTAACCGCCATTGCGCTGCTGTTTGCCATTTATTTGGTGAAACCCTCACCTTTTTGTATTCTTGATGAAGTGGATGCGCCGTTAGACGATGCGAATATTGAACGCTTCATGCGGTTGATCCGCCAATTTGCCGATACCACACAATTCATTTTGGTGACGCATAATAAATTGACAATGGAGGCTGCTGACCGGATGTATGGCATTACCATGCAAGAAATGGGGGTCAGTAAGGTAGTACGTGTGTCTTTCGAGGCGCAGGAAGAACAGGCCATCTCGTAGTGGATATTCCGACGAGCCTTATGGCTTTGCGGTTTTCCAGACAGTAGGTGCATAAAATCCGATTACCACGTATATTTTTCCATGGTACCGATCTGTTCTCGCAATAGAAATCGTAATAATTAATAGATCTTAACTTGTTAAAGGTTCTCGGTAGTGGCCTTGCGGATCTTTGGAGGGCCAAGAGTTTTACCGAACATATAGCTGTTCCTGTAAAATCTATGTCTTTAATTACTTACTTATTTGTAGTAATTTTTATGACTTTATATGGGGTATTTGATCCCTGAAACTTGTCTTTATCCAATCACGATCATTTATGAAAACGCTCCTTTACCCAAAGAGTTATCTTGTTTTATGGATTCTTCTAATGCTCGAAGTTCCATTAATTCATGCCCAAACATCTGCTTATGCTATTGGGAGTCCTCTTGTTCAAGAGGTCTTTGTCTCACCTTCGGGCAACGATGGCGCTGCGGGTACATCGGTAGCGCCGCTTCGTACATTGACGGCTGCTTGGAATCGTATTCCGACCTCTACCCCCTTGACCATGGGCTACCGAATTCAGCTTCTACCTGGGACGTATCCTGAAGCAAGCCTGCCAAATTACATGGAAAAAAAGTATGGGACGTATGCCTTTCCAGTGATCATTCAAGCCGCGCAAGGCCGAGGAACGGTGACGTTGCAGGGTGACTTGAATGTCTTTGATTGCCGCTATTTATACTTAATGGATTTGCAAATCATTCCAAATCCATCAGGAGATGTCTTGCATTTTGAGCAGATACAATATGGTTTAATCAGAAATAATTTCTTTCAATCTGCTTCAAACGGAAGCCGAGCGGCTCATGAGACCGTGAAGATTAATCAGTCCCAATATATTTATATCGAAGATAACGACATTTCGGGCGCTGATGACAACGCCATAGATTTAGTGGCAGTACAATACGGGCATATTTTCCGGAATAAAATCCATAATGCGCAAGACTGGTGTTTATACTTGAAAGGAGGTTCGGCGCAGTTTACCGTGGAGGCCAACGAGGTCTATAATTGTGGTACCGGGGGCATTACCGCAGGTCAAGGCACAGGATTTGAGTTTATGGTATCTCCTTGGTTACATTATGAAGCTTATGATATCAAAATCATCAACAATATAATACATGATACGGAGGGTGCAGGACTGGGGGTGAATGGGGGATATAATATATTGATGGCACACAATACCGCTTACCGGACTGGCTCCCGATCTCATGTCTTAGAAGTGGTTTTTGGTGGACGGAGTTGTGATGGAGATACGGCCAAGTGCAATGCCAATCGGGCCGCTGGGGGATGGGGGTACGATCCTTCCTTTAATTTTATTCCAAACCGTAACATCTTTATTTACAACAATCTATTCTATAATCCTTTGGGGTTTCAATCACAATGGCAGCACTTAGCAATACATGGCCCAATCACACCACCTGTTGGTAGCAACGTCCCCAATCCTACCCTGACCGATGCCAATCTTCAGATAAAAGGAAATGTTTTCTGGAATGGCCCTTCCACGCATCCCCTTGGGATCGGTGGAAGTGGGGATGGATGTGCGGCTTCGAACCTGACTTGTAACGAAGCGCAGTTATTGGCAGACAATGTATTTAATGTCTTTGAACCACAGTTGGTACAGGCTTCTGGTGGAGATTTTCATCCGGTTCCTGTGAGTAATGTAACTACTTATGCGACGCAATCCATCCCCGATTTTCTGGGAGGGGATGCGCCCACAACGCCTATCATACCCGTCGGAAATCTCTCGAATGGGGTTTGGGGAGATTACGACGGTAATGGTCGTTTGGCACGTTCTACCGTTGGTGCTTTTGGGTATCACCCCAGCACTGGGATAACCGATGAAACGCCTGCCTTATTTGCACTTGGAATGCCCTATCCGAATCCAGTTGGACGTATAGCAAATGTTGAACTTTCTTTACCCAAAAGCCAGTATGTCCGATTAAGTATTGTGGATGCCTTAGGACGTACACAAAAGATGTTGTACGTGGGGGTAATGGCTTCAGGTGTACAGAGGATACCTTTTGCAGTGGATGGGTTGTCTAATGGGTTCTACTTTTTGCGCTTAGCACAAGGGCATTCTGTTGTACATCGTCGGTTGGTAGTTAGTCGGTAGGGCTACTGTGTGCGGGTTTTAATTAATTTTGAGGTCATATTTTCGTAAGAGCCCAGCAAGATTATCTGCCGAAAAACGTGCTTTTTTGAGGTAATTTTTTTCTGGGTCAATGGAAAAGTGATAGGCAGATCGGAAGTCCGTTCCTGCAAGATGGGTCTGTTCAAAAGCAGCATCTGCCAAGTTGGTGTTTTTAAATACGGACTTTTCTAAATTGGTTTTGAGGAAAAAAGCGCCTTCAAGACTACACTGATCAAAAACGGTTTGTTTGATAACCAGGCCGTTAAAACACGAAAAATCAAGGTTGCAATTTTTGAAACTGAAAGAGAGCAAGAAGTCGTTGCAGGTGTCGAACGGCATGCCCAACATCTTACAAGCAATAAATCGGGTCTCTCGAAATACCGTTCCATTCAGTTGGGCCATGCTCAGGTCGCAGTCCTCAAAGCTGCAATCGGAGAACTCGGCACTGGAAAGCATGGCATTGGGAAGGGTACAGCCGATAAATTGACAATTTTCAAATTGGCCACGGATTCGGCCCTCTGGGAAGTGGGTGGTGTGAAAGGTTTGGTCTTGAAAAGAAGCAGTCATGCGATTACAAGTAGGCAGATGTATTTAGTTTTTCCGGATGATTCCATCGTCCCCGATTTGGATTGGTGCTTCCGGAATGTCTTGTTGGGTAAGGGTTTGGATTTCGCGGAGAGCACCTTGGGCAGGATCTGGTACAGGTTCCCCCTCGCCAATTTGTTTGATGGAAAAAACACGGGCAGACAAGAACTCGCCTTTTTTATTGACGAAAACCTTAATAATGGGCGCCATTCCGGAAACGCCTTTTAGATTGAAGCGACCATATGTGGCAAAATTTCCCAAACTATAGGCAATAAATCGGTTTTTATAAAGATCAACCGCGCGGGTAACATGAGGGCCGTGTCCAAAAACAACATCTGCACCCGCGTCAATAACTGCACGGGCAAACGCATAAGGGTTTCCTCGGTTCTCGCCAACGAATAGCTCGTTTTTTCGTGTGATGTTTCGTTTACTGGCGCCTTCTGCCCCCCCGTGGAAAGACACAATTACGACATCATTCTTTTCGGCAAGTGCTGCTACGATACGTTTTGCATTGGGAATATCATTAATATTAACGGTTCCGTTATTGGGGGAAAAGGCTGCAAACCCGTATTTAACACCATTTTTTTCAAAACTGGTACTGGGGTGGCTTAGGAGTCCGGCAAATTTGAGGGGCGTTTTCTCGAGTTGACGAACGGTATTTTCTCGTCCGATATCGCCAAAATCCCCTACGTGGTTGTTGGCAATGCTCAGGAGGTCAAAACCCGCTTCTACAAAATATTCGATGTAATGATCTGGTGATTTAAAAGCGTAGCACAATGCAGGATTGCTGCACTTTTTCATTTGGCCCTCACCTGTTAGGATCACGCCTTCTAAGTTACCAAATGTAAGGTCGGCGTCTTGTAACCAGTGTTGAACGGGTTTAAGCAAGTGTCTTCCGTCATTTGGGGGCAAAAAACCCGCTGGAAAATTTGTGCCTAGCATCATGTCTCCCACGCCTATCACCGAAATCGTGTCGGAAGGGTTACGAAGAATAACGTCTGTTGCTAAAGAAGCTACGGATGCAGCAGGGATTGTTTTGATCTTGCCCAAATTCTGTTCTTGCTGGCAACCCATCAATACCAAGAGGCCCACCAAGAGGCCATTCAGAAGCATTAAACGCATGTAATCGCTGGTTATAGCAAATTGCAGCAAAGGGGCTAAAGCCTTCCTTGAACGCAAATTTGCTGGTTTGTAATTTAAATCCGTTAAGAACAAAATACGGTACAAGTGGAAGATTGAAAACCCATGCTTCCATTTATACCGTATGTTGCTTGGTCGGATACAGAGGAGTTCGGGCCTTTAGCGTTGCGCCCAAACAAGTTTACTTTTCACGCTGAGGTTCGGACCAATGGCCTCCACTTGATAATAATACGTTATCCCGCTTTGGGTTTTGGTATCTACATACTCTGTTGCCGAGCCCGTCAATTGGGCAATGGTTTCGACGGTGGGGTTTTTACTGGAATAGCGTAAAATGCGGAACGTTTCTACAAAGCCATCTGGTTTCCAAAATACACGGATTTTGCCTTTGTCGTTCGCAGCCACCACATCTTTTGGGGCATAAGTCTTAACAAAGGGTGCACTGGGCGTGTTGTCCACTTCAATTTCGTCTGAGGGTTCACTCAAAAGACCCTCAGACGATTTAGCAAGTACACGGTACTTTGCTTTGCCTTTGATGTTTTGGTCTAAATAAAGGTAACTGGAGTCTGCCGAGACCTCGATTAGGTCTGTAAAACCCGTACCGTTATTACGTTGAAGAACAAAACTGCTCATCGTGCGGGTAAAAGGAGGGTCCCACATCACTTCCACGCCTTCTGGTTTTTTGGTTGCATGGATAAAAGAGGGCTTTTGGGGCTTTACGGCCTTTCCACTCATGCCTGCAACCGCGATAGAAGGTTTGCCTTCAATGCCTCGCCCATCTACGGTTACAATGCGATACCAAATGGGATAACCCGGCTTGATAAAGTCTGATTTATCCACCCAAAGGGTATCGGAGGTACGGTTTTGAACCAATTCAAAGCCATTAGTAGCGTCTTTAATAGAACGAAAAATCAGATAGCCAATGGCATCTCGGATAGGAGACCACGAAAGTTCGATGCCTTCGGGGTGCGATTCGGCAGTCAAGTCGGATACTGGCAAGGTAGGTGGGTTGTCCACCCAAGTTGCTTGGGCAATTTCAGATTGGGCCACTGCCACTTCCGTTGAATCCGATTCCAGTGCCAAAATGCCATAAGCATACGGAATGCCGGGGGTGGGCGTGGTGTCTATAAAACTACGCGCATCGCCTGTGAGGGGTTTTATCGTGATGCGGATAGGTTTTTCTTCTACGCTGTTGCTTTTGAGTCCTTGAATATTGGCTTCGAGGGCTGTTTTGGCTAAGGGCTTGCGAATAACATGAAAAGCGGGTGCGCCCATATTTTGCGCCATTCGCCACTTGATTAAAATCCCTTCTCGGATGGACTTGGCTCCAACGCTATCTGGAGCTGCCAGTATTTTATAGGCAGGAATGGCGACCGAAACTCTTTCGGAGGCTTCACTCAGGTTATCGGCTACGTCGCTGGCTTTAACAGTATAATAATAAGTGGTTCCTGTTTCTATGTTTTCATCCATAAAACCACTGGTAATCGGATTGCCTTCTTCGTCCCGTAAAAGAACGATTGGGTCGGAATTGATACGGCGAAATCCGTATTCAGGCTCTTCGCTCCGATACACATGATAGTAGAAAGCGAGGTCGGAAATAGAGGGTTGCCAATCTAACCGCACCGAACCATTGGCATATTTTATCATTAAGTTTGTTGGGGGGATGGGAGGGGCAACTGTTTCTGGTAAAACGGTTCCACGTAGAACGGAGGGGGACTCTAAACCAGTCTCTGAAACCCGTACTACGCGGTAACTGTATTCCACCCCCTGTTTTGCGGAGGCATCCCAAAACCGTAGCCCCACGGCTTCTGGCAAATAGGGATCCAGCAAGGTAAGAAACGAGACTTTTTCATCGGTATTTTCTGCGAGGAAGTTCCAGATGGTGGTTGCGTCTTCGGTCTGAAAGAAATCTTGCCACCGTTTAAAATGACGGGTACCTGCAAAATTTTGTAGGGCTTGTGCAGTCGGTTGTAGGCCAATAGGAGTGGGGTTTAGCCGTACAAAGTTCGCATCATTGGGGCCTTTTCGCTGAACGACATAGCCAATCCAGCGTTCCTGGCCTTGTGGTTTCGCAGTGGAGAGGATTTCACTTTGCCACCAAAGAATGATGCCGTTTGGCCCTCTTAGAATAATGCCGGTACCAACCAAGTCTTTCACCTTGGCTTGCGCGGTATCTTGGGCTTGCGCGTCGAAGAACAACATGCACCAAAGCCCTAAAACAAGTATGTATTTCATAAAAGAACGTGTTTTCATGTGAACTACCATTTGAGGCCGTATTTAATGCTGCCGTTTTCAGTACGGGCATATACTCCAATGCTAAGACTTTTGCATATCTTTTTAATTAAAAGGTTGATGCAGGCGCGTACATAAACATTGGCGGAACCATTCACGTAAAGGGCTTGCCCCTTGGTTTTATTCATCTCGGCGGCTAATGCAAAGCCCATTGACCCTGATATGATAAATAAGTCCACGCCTCCATTAAGAGCATAATAGAACCCACCTGCAAGCGTGTTAATATCTCCCATAAAGTACATGCCTACGCCCCCACTGGCGGAAATTGGCCACACCTTAAAGCTGGCTCCGACGATGCCACCTGCATAAATACCACTCAGCTTTCCTTTGGGGTGGGCGGAGAATTTTTCTGCAATGCTGGAGGCTTGGCTTAAGAGTCCGTCTGCGTTCTCGCCAATGAAGACATAGGCCGATGCGTCAATGAGTTTGGCAAGTTTTACATCCAAGCCGCCCCCAAAGTACCAATATTTTTCGCCTGGGCCGCCCCAAATAACGGCAAAGGATACGCTAGGTTCGCGTTTAAATTCCACCATTTCGCGCAAGGCGGGGTCGCTAAAGCCTGTCATTTTGACGCTTCCTGTAATGCCTACTTCGGTATCAATCACCACCTCTGCTTTTCCGATCTGGGTGGTTTCTTGATAGAGCAAGACTTCGCCTGTGACTTTGATAATGGTGGAGCCGCCACCAAAGGTGACGTTGATGCCGCCTTTAACGGTTAGGTTTCTACCGCCTGAGCTAAAGGCCACATCTGTCATGCCTACATTCCAAGTGCTAAAAGCACGGCTCACCGAGAGGGTTGCCCGTTCAAACGTCCATGCACCAAAGGGGATGGGAGTACCAAATGTACCAGAAAAAGCGAAGTTTTGTTCATCTTTCCACATGAAAGACGCGCCAAAGACAAATTTTTTCATCACACTGGCTTTAAAGCCGCCGCCGACGGTCCCATCTTTTAGGGTAATGCTGATCTCTTCTACATCTACAGGCCCCAAGGTGGCTTTACCTGTAATTTTTTCAACTTGGAAATCCCAATTGTTATTCTTGCGCTCTAAACTAATCGCACCGCCCAAGGTCATGACTGAACCAAAGGAGACGGCTCCATCAAAACCGAGTTTAACGGCTTTGGTAGAGAAGGAATAATTAAACTCCAGCCGCTCCACACTGAGCTTCATCGAATAAACATTGATGGGCTGGGTAAGACCCAAATCCATCGTGATTTTTTGGGTCCGTCCGTCGTAACCTAATTCATTGATGGCTACGGCGTTGTTCACCTTCGGCAAGGTCAGCCCGCCGCCCATTCGGAAATAAAACGCGTTTTCGTATCCAAACCCAATCCGATCCACCGAGAGCGCCATACCAGCAACGGTAAGGGCTTTGTTGTTCGGGATTTCAAGCTCGCCTACACGGAAGGCAAAATCTTTGGTACGTAACATACAGTCGCGGAAGGTAAATTCGTATCCTTCGGTCACGTCCCCCGTTGCGCCTTGTGTGCGGCTATCGGAGGCATTAAAGATAGCCGAACCTTCTTCGAGATAAAAACCGTCGTCGTAGAGCTTAAGGTTGCTGATCATCAGATGGAGGAAGCGCCCGCTCGCTTCATGTTCAATAGAGGCTTCTGCATCGTCAATATTGGGGAACTTCATCGTCCGTTTTTTGGGATTAAAACCCCACTCGGAGAAGAAGGCTTCCATATCTACTTTTACGCCTGTCTCGACCTCTGGTAGTTTAAAACGGCCAGAATAAGAAACGCCGTCTTCGTCAATTCGTGTGCCGATGATGCTAATAGGCGCATCTTGCAAGAAGTGGCTTTTTCCGCCGGGTGCAATTTTTTGGGTGACTTTTTGCCCTGATGCCGATCCAAATTGGAAGTCTTCGCCTTTCTCATATTCCAATGCGCCGCCGAGTAGGTTTTCGCCTGCGGTGATACATAAGGCGGTATCATCACATTTTGAAGGTGCGGGCCATGGCTCATCCGAGACCATAAAGCTAAAGGTATGCCCTTGGAAGGCTTCTTTGACTTGGAATTGGATTTTGCCTTTGATATAACCTTTTTTGGTTTTGGTGTCTTCTTGTACCAATAAAAGCCCTGTGTCGCTGAAGATTTTGGCATTAAACCCAAAAGCTTGGACGGCGACTTCGCTGATGCCTAAAGAAAAGATCGTTGTGGGCCGTTTTTGTGCATTCAGGCTGAGGTTATTAAAAGGCAACTCTAAGTCTTTGTCGAACTTAACCCGTGCATTGGAAGGGATATTGATCAAAGAACCTGCTTTGATCGTCCAGCCGCTGTTTGTTTTGGTGATGTCTTGGGCTTTGTACTTCACACGGAATCCGTAAATTTCCGTAATGTCTGCTTGGGTCAGTTTAAAATCTGCACCCACTTTAGATTGTCCTGCTTGAAACGCGATGGTTTGTTCTTCGAGCCCATAGCCTTCTGCATCGGCTACTAAAATCGGATCTAAACCACCCGCGCCTGTCTTGATACCAACCACACCTGCAAGCAAGTAGGTCCCATCTTCTTTGGAGGTGGTGGAAATATGGGCATTACCTTTTACGTAAATGGTGGCTTTGGCTACGGGTTTATTGCCTTGGTCTAAAATCTGCCCCGAAACCACCATACCTGTTTTGGCTTCTTGGGTGATCTCGAAAAGGGGGTTGCTTCTACTGCTATAAGAAACGCGCACCGAAGTGGGAGGAACCGAATAATTGGCGCCGTCGGGTGCGGTGACGATGAGGTCATAAGAATCTTCACCCACCTTATCGAAGGTTACCTCGCCGTTGCCGTCGGTATCGGCTTCGTTGTCGCCAAACGCGACGGTGGCTCCTGCGACGGCCTGCCCTGATGAACGTACTTTAATTTTTACCTTACCCTCGATTTCTGGCTCTTCTGTACTCCAGACGGTATTGCTTTTGGGGCGCGGTAGCGGGGTTGTCGGGTTTGCGCCGCCCGATACCCATTTGGCATCTATTTTAAAGTCTGGAACATCGGTGATGAAATCAACATCGGGTGAAGTCCATGAATACAGGGCTTTATCAGGTGGGGCAGGGTCTTTGCTGGTGAGCACTTTAGGGGCAATCACCACCTCGACTGTGAATCCGAAATCTCGAATGGCTGCCGAGCAGTCCATTGCCGTCATGCCGCCAAGACAGAAGTTGTATAGGCCATTTTCGTCTGTTTTTGCCGTAAAGACCTTTGGCGGGTTTTGCTTGGTGGTTAGTTTAAGGGGAATTCCTGCCAAGCCAGAAGTTGCGCCTTGTTTTAATACCTTGCCTTTTAGATAAATAGAAGGATAAGCCGTTTGGCGAATGGTAATCACCGAGTCCATTGGGGTTGTTTGTTCGCCGAGCGCATCATTCAGGTCAATGGAGGAAGAAATAAAGACATAGGCATCTTGCGACCGCTCGATGTCCACGTCATTAAAAGTAAAGGCAACGGGTTTATTATTGAGCCGTGCATTTTGTTTTTGCACCACCTTAAGTCCACTGGTTTCAAATCGGCCCAAGGGATTCGTTTCCCGCCACTCTTGATATTGGTTCAGATCGGTTTTTTTGATGGCATAGACAACGGTAGGTTCTTGGGTGACAGGGCCTTTTTTCGGGCGAACGGATACTTGTACGGTGAGCGGCTTAAGCTCCATTTGTACTTCTTTTACGTCTGCTTTTTTGCCTGTTTCCACTTTTATGGAGCCAGTGGCAGGGTGCTTCGCGATGGTTTTATAGCCTGTCTTTTCGATTTTTAAGACATATTCACCTTCCAATAATCCGACGGCTAAGAACTTTCCATCTTCATCGGTCATCACTTTTTTAAGGCGATGTTTGAGGTTTTTGGCTTCATAGACCTCGACCTCGGCCATGCGCACGGGTTTTTTGGCTCCTTTAGAAACGAGTGTACCCGCGATCACAGAGGCATTAAGGGATTTTAGTTTGACCAGTAATTTGTTCTGGTCGCGCCCATCTAAGGCTCCGTTTTCACTACTCGGCTTATAGAGTTGTTTTTGTTCGGATGTTAGAACGGGTAAAATGGTAAAGTTGATTGTATTTTTTGCGGTTGGTATCTTGCCCGTCGGTAGTTTGACCGTGAACTTAAACTTCCCAGCCGCATCGCTTTTGACATTGGCTATGGTTGCGGTTACGCCATCCACCGAGATTTTCAACTCGATGTTCTGAACGGGGTCGCTATCGGAGTCTTTTACAATGCCTGAGACAAAGTACTCGCCTGCCTTTCGTGCCTGCACCACCATCGTTGGTACCTCCACATTTTTCTTATTGAGCATCCCCGTAGCCTCCGCAGAAGTATAGCCTACGTCGCCATCTAAGCTCACCGTAAAAGGCAGCGGAGCCGCCCCTTTATTGGTCGGTTGTACTTCAACTGGGAGCTTGAAGGCAAAGACCAAATTTCCATCTTTAAAAGAAGAGGGCTTAAAGGTTTTGGTTTGCCGCCCAATTTTGATAGTTAGCTCTGGTTTGATTTGATCCCATTCGGGTGCAGCAATGGCTACATTTTGAGGGTCTTTAACCTCGACTTTGGTTTTTACGGTAAAAATGCGGTTGCTGGGGGAGGGTAGGTTATAGTCCAAGAGGATTGGATCGGTATATATTTCCGCTCCGTTGACATTCCCTCTCAGTACAAAGCCCACGATGGTCCGTTCGGTGGTTTGATCGGGGAAGGTCATGGTGCCTGACTTCAGGGCAAGGTTGGGGATGGGCTGTGTCCAAGATTGGAAGCCGTCGGGAGATTCGTCGGCATCTTCTTCCATTTCGTCAAACGCATCTTCCATTTTGCGGAAGGCGGCTAATACGTCGGCATCTGTGGTGTCTTCGGGGGCTAAGTTTTTAAATAAGCCAACCAATGCCACATTTTTCAAAAGCGTCGGCGGGTCTGCATCAAAACTAAAGGCTTGTTCCCGTTGACGGATGGTCATGCGTTTTTTATAGTTCTTCACACTGGCCGAGAAGGTGGCTTTGGTCTTGATTTTGAAGTGAACGGGTTTGGAGAAAGATTCGTTTTTGTTGCCCGTTCCAAACGCATTGGTTCCTTTGAGATAGACCCCTTTAAAGCGAACCACCGCCCAATAATCGCGCCCCATTTCTTGGAACGTATAAGAGGGCACTTCCAATTCGCCATTGATGAGCCAACGCGCATTGATTTCTTCCGTCCGCATTTTGGTCACGGCAGTGCCGCGTATTTCTTTTTCGTTAAAGAGCTTATTGAACTCTTCTTGGGTGGTAACGACATTGGTGGGGAAATCATCCCAAACATAGACCACTTGCATGCTCACCCGATCCCATTTGTCGGTGACCTTTTGGTCGTTGTAAACATCCCAAGGGGTGGTTTTGATGCGGAAGGTTTGTACACTTCCTGCATCTGCCGAGGTGGTTGCGTCTGGTTTGGGTATGGTTTGGGTGACCACATATTTAGGTTCGGGGCGAGGAATCTTTAAATCCAAAAAGATAGGGTTACTCTTAAAAACGTCCCCGTTAAACTTCCCACTCACCCAATAGACCAAAGCGGCACGGAACAAGGTGGTATCCGTAACGGCGAGTTTGTCTTTTCCATTCACCAAATCCGTAAACGGTTGCGTCCATGTTTTGTAGGTAGCAGGGAGGGTTTCGTTGTTATAGATCAGCGCTTCCGTTGCGGATTTTAGCTCTCTCAACGCCGAAGACATTGCCATCTCGGCATTATCGGGCATGATTTGATAGGCAACATGTATTTTGACCTCTTTTAATTGACTAAGGATGGTAGAATTGAGGCTAAAATCTTGGGTCTTTTTATCCAAAACCATGTAGGGACTGTAGTCTTCGACGGCAATGCTGAACGTGGCTTTGGTCTTGACCAAGAACCGCGCATAAGAGGTTGCCATGTTTTGCTCGGTTGTGACCCCGTTTCGCTCCGAAACAAAAGTTCCTGCAAACCGCACCGCAACCCAATAGTCATGCCCCTGTTCCGATAAAAGCTGCGAAAGGTTCAGGTTGCCACTTGCGTCTGGGGTAATGCTCGTTTCGGTGAGGCTTAACCCCGATTTCGGGTCTTTGGCATTATTGACCAGTTTGGTAAATGCGCCTTGATAAAAAGCGGCCTCTTTTTTACGTTGGTCTAATTCACCAAAAAGGGTGTTATAGTCTTTGGTGCTTAAAACTTGTAGCTTTAGGTCTTTCCAAACGCCTTTGCTATTGTCGGTATTGCCGGGCAAATAGGGGCTAATTTGGCCCGTAAAGGACTCGCTTGTACCTGCATCGCGGTCATTTTGTCCACTCCCATGACTGGTAAGCAAAGCCAATGGCTTTAATTTGGCTATAGATTTGGGGACATACACAATGCCAATGTCCGAGCCGCAGGGAATGTCCAAACCACAGTCATCCCTTCTGCCAACGTACTGATAAATAGCGTAGAAGTCGGTGCCAAGGTTGGGGAGTTCTATGTTGCCATGGCTAATATTGCCCTGTGCGTCCATTGAAACCCTTATCTCTGCCGTTTGCTGTGAGTTGGTAAAATAATTGGTAAAATTACCTGCATCAAAGAGGGATGAGGGGCTTACGTTTTTGTCTGTTAAGTAAATAATCCGCAAGACCAATCTTGACCAGCCTCCAGTGGGATAGGCTTGTGCGGCAAAATGATCGCCAATTGGCTCTTCGGAGGCTTTGGTAACTGGAATGCCCGATGGGTTTTTAAGCGTAATCCCATTGCGCCTCGTGGGGGTTTCTGGCTCTTTGATTTCGTAATGCGCTATGTCTGAATACCAGGTTGTGCGTTGGGGCAGTCCATTGATTTGCCGAACAAAAATGCCTTTAAAGCGGAGGGCTACCCAATAATCTTGTCCCAAACGGGCAAACCGATAGGTAGGGAAGGCTAAGGTGGCGGTTTGTTGGAAGTCACTATAGCCACTAGGCTGTTTGGTTTCTTCAAAGCTGGTCACCTTGTGGTCAAACGCCGTCCAGCCCTTCCCTTTTGCCGCGAAAGCCTCAAAGTCAGCGTGCGATTTAAGGGTATTACTGGGGATGGTTGGGTCATAAACCGTGACCGTTTCTAAGGTAATACTTTCCCAGGTTCCTTTTGTGGCCCTTGCCTCCGCTGGAAAAACAGGTTCTGGTTTAGCGGTAAACGATACAAAATCAGGCCCAGCAGTGGCTGTGAAAGGCCCTGCGCCCATCGGCTGTGTGATCGAGAGCCTCGGCTTAAAACCACTTGGCTGGTACTCGAAAATAGCAGGCTGGGTGTAAAAGGTATAGTATCCATTGCTTGCTTTAAGCCTAAATCCTACAATCGAATTGCCCAACCACTCGCTGGGAAGCATCATCTGACCTGATTTTGTGGCGGGATTGCTAAGGGTTTGTTTCCATGTGCTAAACCCTGCTGGCGTGGTGTTTTGTGCCATCGCCGTTGTCAAGGTATTAAATAGTGCGTCTTTGTTGCTGGGGCTTACGTCATCGGATGAAAACAATTCTTTATAAAAACCTTCGAGTTGGAAGGTGTAATTCGCCCCCCAAAGGTCTGCATTGTAATCAAAACGAAAGTCCAACGTATTGACAGCGGTTTGTAAACGGGGCTGATACCCAGATACATTTAAGGAAAAAGACCCTTTTGACTTGACTTGGATTTTGCCGAATGTGGACTCAAGGCTAATATTGTTGCCGTTTTTATCGTAGGTAGCGCCGAATTGATAGAGTACCCAATAATCCTGTCCTATATCTGGGAAACTTTCGCCTAAAACTTGGACTTCTCCCGTAGCATTGGGGGAAAGGCTAATGTATTTACTTCCTGGTCGCTGAGGAAAGGACAAACTGCCCTCATTTACTAAATTACGAACACGGTCAAGTTCTTGTTTTGTATTGACATCCGTTGGTTTTAGGTTCGGGTCATAGACAAGGTAATAGACCAGATAGGGGTTTTTCCACCTACCACTTCTCGCCGCAGGAACCAACTTTCCTTTAAAATCAACTGTGCTACCGCCATTGATGCTCATGAGCGTTTGTGTTACTGGGGTAAGCACCTCTAATCGTAGCTCTTCTTTTTGGTACACAAGCGAGATGGGATTTGAGTACACCTTCTGCCCTTTGCTGTTTTTGACGCTAATGCGATAGACCAAAACCGCATTTTCATTCAGGATGGCCGCTGGAAATCCAAAAGAACCTTCGTAACTCCCCGCAAAAACAGTATAACTGGGGAGGCTAAAAGGGGTAAATCCAGCAGGCAAGGCAGGGCTGGCAGGCCGGGGGCCTAAGGTTGCACCTAAGGTATTGATGAGCGCCCGCTTTGCCGTAGCTGACGAATCTTGTGGGCTTAGGATTTTATACCATCCTTCAAACTGTGGGTCTGAATAGCTGGATTCTTCATAGGTAAAGGTAAACCGTTGGTAGGTTTCTTGAACCCTTGCGCCTTGCGTATGACCCTCCACTTTTACAACAAGCGGATCTACGGCTTTGACCTCATACCAACCCAAAGGCGAAAAGGCCGTTTGGTCTTGCGATTCATCTTCTATTTCAGCCGAAAGTACACCTTTCACCCGAAATACCACCCGATAATCAACCCCGATATTGGCGGTTAGATTGCTTGCAACCGCGCTAAAAGAACCATCGGCTTGAAGGGTGGTGGGGAAGCTAAGGCGGGTAAGTTGGACATTAGAACCAGCTTCTGCTTGGGTAAGTAAGTTGTTAAAACTGGCTTGCGTCGTGATGGTTTGTGGGGTGATGCTTGGGTCCGTAATGCGGATGGCCTCAATGCGTAAATCATTTCCCTGCCAAATGCCTTTTGCGGGATCATTGTTATTGGGGTAGAAAGGCGCGAGCGTACCGCTAAACGTAACCACATTTGAATTCGCCGCCGTTTGGTTGACCTGATTCGTTGAGGGCGAATTGAGGACGATTTCAGGATCAAACTGCGGCAAACTACCATTATAATAAAGGTAAATGGGGGCTGAGTAGAGCTTCTCCCCTGCAAGGTCCCAGACCAAACGATAAACAACTATTGCATTTTTACCTTTAATGGGCAGGCGCATGGTGCCATTTCCTGTGCTGGCATCAATAGGGTGCATCCACTCGGTGTAGTCCGAGGGAATGGACGGATTGGCATTGGGGCGACTGAATAAACGGCTAAGTTCATTAAAAGCCCGTTGCCGTCCCGTCATTGTGCTGTCTGCGCCCGTCACTTCTTTATACCAAATAACGGTACTCACAGAGGACTCTGAAAGCAGATTTGCTGGGCTTGCTTGAACGCTAAAGTCTTGTGAACTGCGGCGAATGGTGGTGCGAGGCGTGAAACCATCAACGGCTAAGCTTAGGGTTCGTGGTATTGACTGGACTTCGATGCGCCCAATGGCAGAGGTGAAGGTCTTGGTATTTGCACCCGAACCGAGTTCGCCAACCAAACGATAGGCGAGCCAGTAGTTTTTTCCTAATTCTGGAAATGGTGGACTGGTGTAGCGTAATTCGCCCGTTTCTTCTAAGGTAAGCACTGTTTCGCTTAACGAGAAGTCACCCTCGTTTTTGGCTTTGGTCACCAAAGCATCAAAGCTGTCCTGGGTGATCATATTGGCCGTTGGCGCTCCCGTTACCGAAAGTAAGATGACTTGCACCTTTACATTACGCCAGCCACCCTCCGGCGTGCCTGTTTGGGTTGGCGTGAATTTCGCTTCTATGGTTAATGTTTCCTTAGCTTGGAGCGGTGTTACGCTGTCTATTGAAGGGCGCAGTATTTCAATTTTTTGCTCAAGCGGGTTGGGTGAAGCACCAGGTAAATAGGCGACGCCCACTTCTGATTTTAATACAGGATACAGGACATCCGGAATGTCGGAAGTATGGAGGGCATTTTTTCCGGTATAACGAAAAACGGCATACGAAGGAACCCCAATGGGGCGTAGGTTTAAACCGGTTACTTTAAGGGCGCCACTACCATCATATGAAACAGGTCCTTCCAAAACTTCAATGCGTTTGGGGCTTGTAGGGGTTGGGCCGTCTTGGTCGCCTGCAAGCCAATACGATTCGAACGTGCTTGCATTACGAAGCGTTTGTATGTCTATACTGGGGTCTGTGATGCGAATGATTTCTAAGTTTAGATCTGACCAAGAAGCAATTGGACTAACCTTTGCCAAAAAGTTTGAGTTTAAAGGTGCACCCGCCACTTGGTTAAAGGCCGTGGGAAGAGGGGTCACCAATTGAATGCTGGCTTTGGTTTTTGGTGGGTCTGGGATGGTGACTGGTACAGAGACCCCGTCTTCCGGTGTTTTAAAAGTAAAAACTTCACTTTGATAGGTCGAAGAAAGGGGTTCTTCAGTACTGTCCAAAGATTCTACCTGCCAAGCATATGTCCGATTGGGTAATAATTCGGGTAGGGAGAGGTCGTATCGGTGTTGGGTAATATTTGTGGTTATGGCCTCGTAATAAATCCGATTGGTTTTCATGGCTTGGACCGCCGATTGTCCATTCAATACTTCCACAATCCGCAACCGATAAAGCACCACCGGAATTGGATAGGATGTGGAGACGGGCGTCCAACGAAAATCTGGAGTGGTGCGAGCGAGTAACGTCCGCCCATCCGCCGGAAAGAGCAGGGTAGGGGCCGAGGGGGTACTGACCGTGTAAATTCGTCCGTCATAAGCCAGTGGTGCGCCGCCTGCTTCAGTAACCCATACATATACGGCATGGGTGCCTTCCATAATTTGTCCAGCATTAAGTTTGGATTCCAATTCAGGGGCGTATGAACTGCTAAATTTGTATTCGGCCCAAAAGGCTTCAAAGGTTTTGCTATAAGTTAATGGTCCTGTCAGGGTGACAGGGTCGCTACTGGCGATAGCGATTAAGCGGTTGACCGAGCTACCCGCAAGTCCTTGTATGGTGGAAAGGATGGAACTTAGGCCAGGCGTGGTGCCGTTTACTGGGGTGAGCTTGTTATAACTCGTGTACACCGCGAGGTGGAATTGTACCGTTGCTGGCGAAGCAGCGCCATGTACCAAGTTCACCCGTGCAGTTTGGCGGTATCCATCCAGAATATCTCGTGTCAGATTTGGCGGAGATACATAAGGGATTCCGGTGATGTTTAGGGACCATTGTGCCGAGGCAGATACAGTGGTCAAGAGCCAAAAAATGACCAGTAAAGGTATTTTACGCATATTTGAAGAGCGGTTAAGTCTTAATCTTTAAAACGTGCGGGTATAGGCGGCATTGCTCCGAATTTCCCGAACGGGAGTCGTAAGCGAGGAAAGTTGTACCCTTGTACCTGTAAAGCCAAATTGGAAAGCATCTTTAGGGGTCAGGTTCCACGTAGAGTTGAGTCTTCCTGCAAAACGAAGGGTCTCTGTGGCGCTCTCGACCCCGGTCATTTGGAAATTGCTGCGGTCGATACTCCCCAATAGACTGATACGTAATTTCTTGTTTAACAAGGGTTTAACCAAGCCAGCATTGATGCCTTGCGTCGTTCCATTGGAAAAGGCAGACGAATCCTTCATGTAGGTTCCGGATGCCAGCAAAGACAAGCCCTTTCCAATCATACTGTTTAAGGAAGCCATCCCACCAATATTGCGGAAATTGGCCGCACCTTGTTGAGGTAGTGCCGGGGCGCCAAATTCATTCAGGGTGAAATTTAGAGATACATTATGGAAGCGGCCATTGGGTCGGGTGATGGTTAGTGTTGGGCTAAGGTTCCAACTGGTAAACATTTGTTCGTATGCGGCCTGAATCTCTCCTTCGGTTTTACTTTCCATACGCTGAAATCCACCAACCAATGTTATCGAAGAGATTGGTTGAAGTTGGAGATTGGCCGAATACACGTGCCGCTGGGTGGTGCTGAGCAAAAGCCCGGATAGGTTGTTCTGGTTTCGGCTGTATTGACCACTGGCAATGATTTTACCTTTCGCCAACCCAATATTGGCTCCAGCACTCCAGTCGAAAACATCGCTTACCAACCCCGGTGCACCCAGCGCACTAAATCCGGGGGCGATATATCGCCCTGAACCATTAAGCCCACCAAAAGGCAACCGAATGCGGGTATCGCCTTTTAGGGCATAACTGAGTGCGGTACCTGAGGTTGGGGAAAAAAACTTACTGAGGAAATTGGTGGCCGATTCTGGAATACCTTGTTCTTTAGAAAAGGTGGTGATATCAACTTTGGAACCAAATTGATTTGGGTTAAAGGCAGAGCCTGTAGCCTCGCCATTTAATTGAAAAGCGCCTTTAAATAATTTGATGGAAGTGGAGGTGGACAAACTAAGGTTCTGTTGAGGTTTTATGGTTTGTAACCTGCCATTGACGGATGTGCTGTCATCGTTTGCCGAGAAAACCACCACGTGCAAATGGGTTCCATCAGGCTTGCCAAGGCCAATTCTCAAAGCACGGACATCTTGGGTGTAGGCTTCATATTTCCCGCCATTTTCCAAATCTTTCTGTTTACCAACGCCGTTCGTCCCCCAGCTACCGGAGATAAATAGACCACCAAGATCCATTTGTGCAGAAGCCCCTTTTACTTTTGTACCGTTTAGGCTAAATGTAGAAAGGGTGGGGTAATGGTCACCCACCGAAAAGGATAAACCACGCCAGCGTCCCCGCAATCCTAATTGGTTTAGGGATTCCTGGAACCGGTTTTGTTCGCTGGAATAAAGGATATTGGACTGGAGTTGTACTTTGCCCAAATGCAGGGTAAAGTCCGAATAAACACGCCCCAGTAAATCTGGAGCCGTTTGGCGGGCGCGGCTGGTTCGGAAAAAGTCTCCGTTCAGCCCCAGTGAGCCAGACATACGTACCAAGGCGGGTCGTTTGTCCCCACTTTGAGAGGTTGGGGGTGTGGTTTGCGCGTGCAAAACCACCATACTCCCTAGCGCCCACACATATAGGACGACTAAGAGGTTGCTTTTCATAACAATCTAATATATATATCAAAGGGCAAGGCATGGGAACCATTGTATGATTCTTTTGCCTTATAGAATTTTTCGAGAAAGATGTCTGACGTGGTATGTTTTTGTGGCCAAACATTCAAAAAAAGAAGATTGTAGGGACTTGAATACTTGGGCCGATAAGGAAAGGTATCGAAATTTTTCAATGATGTCAAAACATTTGGGACGAATATCCCATTTGGAGGGACGAATGATCCCCGTGTTTTTTATGGTGCCGAAGCCACTTAATACCTTATCTTGTATAAAGTTATGAAGGGATACAGAATAATAGAAACAATTGATTACGCGAAAAGCAAATCAGATACCGTTACGCTCAACATGCTAAATGGCTTTATCTGTCGAAAATGGATACGATGCGCTATTGGAAGGGTATTCTCTATGGTGGTGCTTTGCAATATGGCAAATGGTTCGTTGAAGGCCCAACCCATTAGCGAGTTGCGTGCAGTCAAAATTACCAATGTGGACAGCCAGGTCATGTTCGAGGATGCGCGGATTGCGGAAGCGATGGATTTTTTGGCCTCGGTTGGGATTAATACTGTCGTGCCCGTTGTCTGGAACTCAAATGGTGCCAACGGGGACTTTCCGCTGTACCCAAGTGCCGTCTTTGAGCGATATTTTGGCACCGCTATCCATCCTCGCTTTGCCGGACGAGATGCCTTAGAACGGATTGTAATCGAGGCACACCGGAATGGAATGGAGGTTCTGCCTTGGTTCGAAATGGGCTTTTCTACGTCATATTCGCAGAATGGCGGTCATATCCTTCAGAAATATCCGGATTGGGCACTTCGCGATAAAACTGGAAAATTGGTTGTAAAAAATGGCTTCGACTGGATGAGTAATATCCATCCGGGGCCGCAAGCCTTGATCCGAGAAATGACCGAAGAGGTGGTGGTGAATTATGACGTGGACGGTATCGAATACTCCGACCGAATTCCGGCTATGCCCTATGAAGGTGGTTACGAGCCTTATACTGTAGCGCTTTATCAAAAAGAACACGGTGGCGCAAATCCCCCCGATGACCCCAAAGACCCCGCATGGGTGCGGTGGCGTGCAGACAAGTTAAACGAGTGGTTCAGGAGCGTCCGAGAGGTCGTAAAAAAACACGGAACCCACCTTACCGTAGCAGCAAGCCCTAGTTTGTATCCGTGGGCATATGCCGAGTACTTACAAGATTCCCCAACTTGGATGAAGGATGGTCTTGCCGACGAGGTGATTCCCCAACTTTATCGCTACAATTTCAATGATTATACAAAAGAATTGAATCTGTCTTTATCTTATAATACCACATCTTCTTCTGGATATTATGCAGGAGTTTTGATGAAAGTGGGGTCATATCTTATTTCGGCAGACTATCTTTCTAAGCTCATCGAAACCAACCGGGCAAAAGGAGTTCTGGGCGAGGTCTATTTCTTTTATGAAGGATTCCGCGCCCAGAACAATGCGCTCGGCAATCTGTTGAAAGAGACCGCCTATGCCAAGCCAGCATTTGTTCCGGGGCGAAAAGGAGGCGCATTTCGTCCGCCTGCTACTTTTAGTGCCTTCAAAACGCCAATAAGCGGCACATGGAGTGCTTTGCCCAAAACAGGTTTCAAAAACACAACCCTTTGGGGAAGTGAGGAAGTAAACGCACAGATGGCCTATTCCTTTCTCGTTCCATTCTCTGCATGGTTCGATGTGTATGCCCATCAATCTGCCGATGTCACGCAAACCACCCACGCACGGTATCAAGTGTTTGGAAAAACGGGTGAGACGGGTGCCTTAGTCAACCAAACCGATGCCCAAAAGAATGGTTGGCAAAAAATTGGGTCTGTTTACTTGGAAAAAGGAATGCAACAAGTTGTTCGATTGGAACACGGCGGAACTACGCAAGGAATATTGTCTGCGGGAGAAGTGATGCTCATGATAAATCGAAAAAAATCTCCAGATGTTGTGGTCAATAACTTGGCTGATCAGCCTACTCCTACTAAGAAATCTACGCTTCTTTATGTTTTTCCCAATCCTTCTTCAAGGATAAAAACAATCCAAGTCAATCTTGAAAATGCATCTCCAGTTCTTTTGGAGGTTTATGACCTGAATGGTTCTAAAGTAGCAAAAATAACCGAAGAAATTTGCCCAGAAGGACTTCATGAGTGGCAATGGATCCCCGCTGACTCCTTACCAGCTGCCGTTTATCTTTTACGACTAACGCTGGATAATCTGGTCTTAAATCGTCGCATAATTCACTTAAAAGGCAATGGAATAGATGTTGTAAAATAATTTATTAACTTCATAATAGAATAGATGAACATAACTATTCAAAGAATTTAAAATGATCTATAAAGCGATCTCTAAAACTTTTACTTAGGGGAATTAAGTGATCTTTGATAGTAATTATATTTGGATTTATTTCTTCAACAAAACGTATATTTACAATAAAAGAACGATGAACCTGAATGAAAAATTCTGTTGGAAGCATATCCATCATCTTTTGTAAGGTGGTTCTGGCCATTATTTGTCTATTTAGGGTATAAATTTCTAGATAATTCTTGTAAGATTGTATATAAAGAATGTCAGATATTTTAACTCTTTTATAAGAAAAATTATCTTTAATGAAAATATGTTGGCTAATTAATAGAGAGCCGTGAACTGTTTTGTCGTAAGTTGTGATCTCTAATGGACTTATTTCCTTTTGATAGTTCTTTAGTGCCACTTCTAAAGCAGAAAATACATCTGCCTTTGTAAAGGGTTTTACCAAATAACCGTAGGGATTGGTGTTGGATGCTCGGTCCACTGTGATATGGTCGCTGTATGCCGTTAAAAAGATAAATGGAATGTGGTAATGTTTACGAATTTGCTCCGCCAGCCAAATGCCATCTTTATCCCCTTTTAGGTTAATATCCAACACCACAATATCGGTTTCGAATCGTTCCAGTACATCAATTGCTTCCGATGCACGCATGGCATCCCCAGAGATTTCATATCCAGCGGATTCAAGAATATCTCTAAGCATATCCATGGTAATGAATTCATCTTCAACGATAAGTATTCGTTTTTTTTCTATCATATTTGACAAAACCTCAAAATTTAACTTCAGGAGATAGATTGGATACGGCAAACCATGGGGGCTTTCATCATCTGTTTGCCAATGCATAATGATACAGAAATGTGTCAAAGCAAGCAAGTGGGTTGGGACGAAACCACCTTTTCGTGGGACGAATTTGTACAAGTCTCTGCCGTTGAATGGGTCTAAGATAGGTAGAATGCTTGATTTTAAGTGATTTAGATGCCGTAATTAATGTTGTGTTCGGTCTTTGGCAGTCTGAGATGACTAGAAAGATGTGTGATAAGTGTGTGTATGCCTGTTCGTCCCACCAAACTAAGGTTTCGTCCCTGTTTTTTGCATTTAGATTTTAAACGGGCTATTTTCTAAAAGCTTTAGATGTGGTGTTTTAGTGAAATACCACATAATAAAAGGTAATACTATTCCATAAATTAGGCAACTTATCATCCAAAGTGGGTTCATTAAACATGGATCAATCTTGGCAGCAAGTAAAGCCTTTACTCACTTCCACAGTGGGTACTTGGCAAGAAGGCTAAACCGACCAATATGGTGATACAGATCATTAATGTTTTTACGGACCTTAAACAGAAAATCATCTTTCACAATTAATATAGTCGTTATGAAAAAGTTATTCATCGTTTTGTTTTTTTTAGGATTCACTGTATCCTTTTCCCATGTGTACGCCCAAGAAGTGGTGAAATTTGGTAAAGGAAAAAGTGAAAAAACCATTGCAGTAACTTTGTCTAAAAATGCTTCTAAAACCTACTCGATTGAGGTGCGAGGTGGGCAAGCGATCATTGTTTCTGCACTTGGCAGTCAATCCGAAAATATCGCCATTACGTTACAAAATCCCAGCATGGCCTCTGACCATGAAACAGAACCCGGTGGCTTACGGGTTTTAGCCAATGACTCTGGAAAATACCTGATTAGAGTCTCAAATACTGGAAATAGTAAAAAAACCTTTAATATTAGATTTTTTGCAGGGAATGGTAAACATTATTAACCATAAGCCCTTCCAAAAATAAAGCAACCACGTTTAAATTAACCAAACCATTAAAAGGCTAAGACAATGAAAAAAGTCAATTCAATTCTGGCGGTATTATTCCTCTTTGCTGGATTTGCATTTGCACAAACCAACAAAACTGAAACGGTCAAATTTGCAAGGGGTGCTTCGGACGCAATGTTAACACGTACCATTCCAGCCAACGGTTCTATTACCTTTGTAATCAATGCAAGAAAAGGTCAAACGATGGGCTTTACCGTTGGCTACGACTTTAAGGATAGCGATATTGTGGCCTCGCTGGTTCCTCCCGGTACCACCAATGTTACTTGGAGCGGCGGTCCGAAAGAGCCTAACGAATACGAAATTCAGGACACCGGAAACCACAAGCTGAAGGTGAAGAACACCACCCGGAAGCCCATCACAATGACGCTTTATTTAGACATCATGTAAACCATCCGGCTTTATTCTGCGGCAGGCTTGTGTTGAGACCATCATGGGCCTGCCGTCTTTTTGAGTATTAACCCCAAACCTACATTCTTTATGCAATCCATGTTTACGGCTTTACGCCTCAATACCGTGCTTGTTTTACTGGGTACGCTCCTGTTTTCCGCGTGTGGCGGTGGTGAAAAACCAGCCCCGGCGCCACCCGATGCCGAAACGTCCAAACCAGCTCCGGAAACCACCCCCCCGCCTTTTAATAGTCCGCAAATCAACTTCGAGCATTTTGGGAACTTCGATCTGGCGACGTGGAAAAGCACACCCGCGAAAATAAACGACTCGGAAGGTGATACCGTGATGGAAACCGTTACCTACGCCAAAGACGATGCCACCATGACGGTAGAAACCGCCCAAAGCGAGTACCACCACGAGGTAACCTATACCTTGAAAGACGGCAAGGGGAACGTGCAAAAAACACATACCCTTTCGTTTCCCAATGACACAAAAGAACTGACCGAAACCGTAAATGACTATACCGTAAAACCGGCGAAGAAATTTACCCGCACACAAATCATGACGCAATCCTGGCAACAGATGACGCCCATCCCGACGGCCGCGACAGGCGCATGGAAAGAATCGGCCGCAGATCAATTGTAAATAGTAAATAATTTAGTTATTAAAATTCCTCGTTCAATGAAAATAATAAAGCTAACAATAACCTACCTCGCTTTGGGTGCTTTTTTCGCTTGTAAAGAAGCGCCCAAGGATACTATGCCGACTGATAAACGGGTTGATATAGGTGAAAATAAGGTTGACCCAAATACTGACTTAGCGGCGATCACCGATGCGGTACATAATTTTTACAAATGGTATGCGTCGGGTATTGATCCCATTGAATATGTTGACTCAAAAGGCAAGTTTTCAAAATTGGACATGCCAAAAGTGGCTGCCTATCACGCTCAAATGATGAAAAGCGGTTTTCTCGGCCAAGCCTATATTGACAATGACATGGCGTATCTGAAAAAATACGAAGCGATTTGGGCAAAAGATAGCGAAAATGGTAATGTAGCCCCTTTATCGGGTGAAGATTACGACAGGGTATTCTGCGGACAAGATTGGGATCCAAAAGAATATACAACGGGTACACTTAAGGTAGCTGGGCTTGGCACAAGTCAAGTAAAGACTACTGTAGGAGCCAGCAAATTGGAGATGATGAAAGAAGATGGGAAATGGCTTATTTCTAAAATTAGTTGCGAATAAAAAATAAGGTGTGCCAAGATTCTAAGTTTTAGTGTACCTTACTTCTTTAAACATAGCGATATTCTTGCTTCCTTGATTCCTCGATAACAACACGTGTCACTTGGAATGGTGGTTTCAAACAGCCAAATGAATATGAAATCCAAGGCTCTGAAAATCATTAACTAAGCGTAAAAACATCACAAAAATATATTATGATGACTCTGTAGTCTTGTACTTAGGTATTTAGAAAGTGATGTAATATCGTTATTTTAATCAATCTTGGCGATCCTTCATCTGTAAATATTTATAAGATGACAGATTGTCAAATTCTTTTTGTGAATGTTTACATTGTGTAAACCGGTTATTTATATAATCAAAAAAATACAAAAACGGATGAAAAAAAATATTTATTTCTTGCTTTTGGTTTTTGTACTTCCCGGCTGTGGCAATAATGCCTCTGCGCCTGAAGCCAAACCAGAAAGTGCTCCCACTACGTCTTCCGTACCCAAGGAAGAGACACCTGTGCCGGATGAAACTTCGGACGAAATTGAGTCGGCAGAAACCACGGGCAGTCAGTCTGAGCGTATAAAATTGGCAAAAGGTGCCTCTGATACCGATCTGAAAATCACTTTGGACGCAGGTGAAACCAAGGCGTATGTGGCTTTTGTACAAAAAGGGTTCATGACATGTATTATGCCCGATACAGACCTGGGTACAAAAGTAACCGTGACCGTAAATGGAAAAGTACGCGATCTTGCAGAAGATGGCCCTTGTTCGGATCATGCTACTAAATCAGGAGACCAAACGATTGCGTTTACCAACAACGGTAACAAAGAAATTCCGTTTATGGCGAATCTCAGTTTTAACGAACACATGTAAATTGGGCTGGTATGTTTGCAGGTTTATAAAGGAAGATAGGTCCGTAAAAGTTGTATGATCAGTATAAAAATGCTAACTTTAAATCATGCCAGTTATTATATTTGCGCTCACATCACCGGATAATTTATTCGGAGGGAATGATGATAAACTGACATGCTCGTTTTTTGAAATTTTCCCCATATTTTGATGACATTTTCTACATTATACCGAACCTCATGTTTATTAATCTGTTGTTGGTTTCTTGCGGGTTGTACGAAAAATGAAAAACAGGAAATAGACAAAGTCAATGGGTCGGTTGCTACAAACACCCCTGTTAAGAATTTGGAGCCAATTACGATTGCTGCGGCAGGTGACATCATGCTGGGATCCACTTTTCCCAATACAACCAGAATGCCACCCGAAGACGGTGCTCGGCTACTCGATCCTGTTGCGCCTTTATTTCAGGCAGCAGATATCGCCTTTGCCAATTTAGAAGGCCCTTTAATTGACGAAGGAGCCTCTGGTAAGTGTGGAAAAAGTGGGAATTGTTTTGCCTTTAAAATGCCAAATCGCTACGGAAAACACCTCAAAAATGCAGGATTAGATGTGCTAAGTGTGGCCAATAACCATGCGAATGATTTTGGTGAAGCAGGCCGTCTAAGTACACGTAAGACGTTGGATGAAGTTGGCATTCTTCATGCAGGTGGGGATCGTCAGTCTTTTGCAACTACTTTTAAGGAGATTAAAGGCAAAAAGGTGGCGTTTATTGGGTTTGCCCACAATAATGTTGCACCCAATGTGAATGAATTGGAAGCCGCACGCCAACTGGTACAAGATGCAGATGCCAAAGCAGACTTGGTGGTGGTCTCGTTTCATGGTGGGGCAGAAGGTTCTGGAAATACCCGTGTTCCTAATAAAACAGAGATGTTTTTTGGAGAAGCCCGCGGTAATTTACCACTTTTTGCTAAAACCGTTATTGATGCTGGTGCGGACCTGGTGCTGGGTCATGGGCCGCATGTGTTGCGCGGAATGGAGGTGTATAAAGACCGCCTGATTGCCTATTCGCTCGGTAATTTTGCTACCTATGGCTGGTTCCAACTGGCAGGCCCTACTGCGGAAACGATGGTCTTGGAGGTGAAATTGGATGCCGAGGGGAGGTTCTCAAGCGGGAAAATCCATCCTTTTGTACTTACAGGACGTGGGATTTTAACAAAAGACAAGTCAAATTCGGCCATTTCTACCTTGCGGAGATTGTCTAAATTGGACTTTCCCAACACCATGCCTCACATTGCATCCGATGGTACGGTATTTGTAAAATAAATTTACGTCACGTAGCTTTTAAAGTTTTTTCTTTTTAGAAAAAATCTTATTTTTTTGATATAATAAAAATGCATCTGCCATATATTTATTGTAGATTTTATGATGGCTGTATAAAAAAGCTATTTGTTTCTTTATGTGTATTTTTTATTTTTTCACTTCAAATATTGTCACAACAAGGGAATACATTTATTAAATCAACAATTCATGATTTTAATAAGTTGGATAATGATGAAGAACGGATGATATTTATTAAGAATTTTTATTTATATGATAAATATACTTATGAACAAATTTATAAATATATAGATCGTAAAGGAAATAAAAAATTATTAGCTTTTTGGTTATATACAAAAGGGCATGTCATGCACCCTTTCAACTATTCAGTTACTGAAGCTGTTGAAGGGTTAAAAGAAATTATTAGAATTTCAGAGCAAAATACAGGGTTTGAAGTTGAAAGGATTGTTGCAGAAATGTCGTTAGAATTAAATGATTTTGCTAATGGAAGATTGAAAGAACAAGAAATGTATTCTTCGTATCTTAAAAAATTGTCAAGCATGAAAGCGCTTGGGTTCAAGAATTTTTATTTATATAATGGTGATTGGATGTTATATCATATGGGAAGAACTTTTTACTCGTTGGGAGATTATGAAAAAGCCTTAGAGAGTTTAAGTCTATCTATTAGATATACGCAAAGTACATCTGAGATTTTTTATACGCTGACTTTGAATCTGATTCAAGCCATTTATGCAAACCAAAAAGATTATGCAAAGGCTATTTTGTATGCTCAGTTGATTTATAATGCAAACCATGTAATAGGTGCTAATCAGAACCCACAAGACTGGAGGAAGATATTTTGGCAAGGACTTTCTTCTTTGGATATAGCTTCCTATTATATGGAGTTAAATGATATTCGGAGTGCAAATTTTTATGCCGAAAGAGGGTATAAATTGTATCAGATGAACTATAATTATAAAGACCCGAATTCAATTAGTCAGACCATAGCAGAGTTCGACGCACTTCAAGTTGTTGTCAAGTTAAAGTTAAGGCAAAATAAAGTTGAGGAGGCAAAAAAATATTTAGAACGTTCGAGGCTCTTGCAGAAATATATTCGCTTTAATGATCAAGGTAATTATTTTAAGTTACTTCCATTTTATTATAATAATGTGAATTATTTTGAAATTAAAAATGATTATCTAAATGCGTATAAGTTTCTTAAACTTGTTAATGTGATAGAGGATAGTTTGGAAAAACAAAAAGATAAACGAAAGATTTGGCAAATTGAAATGCGAGTAGATGCCGAAAGATATGAAAATAAAATAGAGGATGCGATCAAGGTTGGTCGTCAAGAGCAGTGGTTAAAAAACTTGGCTGTGATTGTACTTGGTCTTGTTTTATTCGTGGGTATCATTATAATATATAAGATTAAAAATGATAATAAGATAATTGTGGATCAAAAAAAAATGTTGGAAAGTTCTTTAGGTGATAAAGAAAGGCTACTTCAAGAGATTCATCATAGAGTCAAAAATAATTTGCAAATTATTTCAGGTTTATTTGAAAAACAAGCCCGAAATATGAAAGATGAACAAGCAAAAAAACTTATGAAAGAAGGGCAAGATCGTGTGTATTCAATTGCATTAATTCATCAAAACTTATATCAGTCAGAGGACTTGTCAACTTTAAGTATTCAAGACTTTATTACAACTCTTATTAACAATATAGAATTGTCATATAAATTAGAAAGTCAAATTATTTTTGTTGATCTTAATATAGATAATTCTAAGTTAGACATTGATACTGCAGTACCAACAGGTTTGATCGTTAATGAGCTTATTACAAATTGTTATAAATATGCCTTCAAAAATAGGTCTCATGGCAAAATAGAAGTATCCTTTTATCAGAAAGAATCTTATTATTACTTGAATGTAACGGACAATGGTGTTGGTATCCCAGAAGATGTTCGCTTATTTAATCGTCAGACGCTTGGCATGAATTTGGTCAAAGGATTGGTTCGTCAATTAGATGGAAAAATGGAATTAAAAAGTAGTCAGGAAGGAACGTGCATATTAATTTATTTTCAGATTCCTTAATATAAAACATTATTGATAGGCTTCTAAGACAGGTAAACTGTCGTTATTAAAATCCCAAAATGCCTGATTTTCCCAAGAAGATCCATTGGTTGCACGATTGCCCTTGAAGCTGATCCATTCGGCCCCCCAGTAGCAAAATCCGATGCTCTTGGGGTTTGCTTTGAGTAAGTTTTTTACTGCTAAAACGTACTCTTTCTGGCCTTTTGGAGTGGCAGGAAACCCAGAAAGTAATTGAGATTCAAGACCGACAATATTGTTCGTCCAATCATTCCAACCCAAGCTAAAGGGATAAGCCATTTCTGCAATTAAGACAGATTTTTGCATTGTCGTAGTTAGTCTTGCCAAATCTTCTTTTAATTTGTTTAGGTCTTTTCCATGCCATATGGGATAATAGCTAAGTCCCATGATGTCATAATCTATATCAGACAGTTTTGTGAAGAAAGATTCTGCAAATTCGATTCCGGCATAATGGAGGATGATTTTGGTTTTTGGATTTACTTGGCGTACTGCTAAAGCTGCTTTCTTAAGTAATAATTTGAAGACCAAAATGTTTTCATAATTTCCATCCGGCCATAAAAAACCGCCATTTATTTCGTTTCCTAATTGAATAAAATCAGGTTTTATTTCCTCCATAATTTTCCGGGTATAGGCATAAACGCTGTCTTGCAGTTGCTCGCCCGTGATGTTTTTCCAGCCAAGGGGCTTGGTTTGTTTTCCAGGATCTGCCCAAGTATCGGAATAATGAACACTGATGAGGGTTTTTAAGCCCAGATTTTTGATTTCAGCACTTAGTTTTTTGACGGTTGAAAAAGAAGAGGTTTCTTCGGCAGGTTGCTTCCATAGCCGAAGGCGGATAACATTGACACCAGATCGTTTGAGGGTAAGCAAGGGGTCTTCTGGTTGGCCTTGAAATCGGGTCGTCATAGGATGAGACCTGAGTTCCGGTAAGAAGGAAATATCGGCCCCTTGAACGAAAAAAGAAGGTTCTTCCTCTTCGGGAATAGGCACCAGCTGATTGGAACAAGCCGAAGAGAAGAGGGCCAGAAGCCAGAAACTGGCTGACCGCAAGCAAAGTAATCGTTTCGGGATGTTCATTCGGGTTCCTCACTCCAACTGGGGGCGCGCCGAATTTGGTCAAAGGGCATGACCACGGAAGACATAATATTGGATAAATGGGCTGAAACGCGAGAAATCATGCGGGCAAGACCTGCCAAGACCACTGCCTCGTTCACCGTTATTTCGGAATCATTGGCCAGATTGCGCATAAACTGCGAGGTCAAGGTTTTTACAGTGATGTTCTGATTCATTACCTCTCGTGCGACCTCAATATCTTTTCCAATAAATCCTTGCTTCATTTGTGGAAACATGTGGGCAATGAGGTTGCGGATGTTACGCAATTCTTGCACCCGTGTCCCAATGCGATTACGGTGGGCCAGATCCGCCATTTTGGCAATGGATTTACCCAAATCACCCGCCCGTTCGGCGTCTTGTACAATGCTCATCAAGATGAGACCAATGGTGATGTCTTGCTTGGGTTCTTGATGAAAATGCTCTTGAAGTCTGCCACGAATGCCAATTTCTCGGTTATTGATTTCATCGTCCCGTGCCTTCAGGTCAACTTTAAGGGCTTGGTTATCTAAGGCATAAGCAGTAGATGCGGTAAAGATTTCTTCTGCAATTTCCAACATTACCTGCATTTCGGTCAGACATTGCTGAACCAGAGGTGCGGAATGGTTGGTGCGAATAAAGTCAAAAAATCCCATACAAGTCTTGTATTAAGCAAACCTAAAGGTACAAATCATAAAGGCAATTCAAACACGGGGGGGCCTGGTAAAATAGGGAAAAATTGAGAATGTGCGAGCCGGTTAGGAAATGTATGGGCATAAGTGGCTTCCCATTGTTGTAGGAAAATGGGAACATCGAATGTATGTACCATTGCCCATACAGCCCCTCCAAATCCAGCACCAAAAGCTGATGCAGCCAATGCCCCCAATCGTTTGGCTGACGCGACCAGAAAACTTGTTTCCTGAATTTGATTCCTAAGAAACCGCTCTGCATAGTGCTGCGACTGGAAGGTCAGGCGTCCAAACGCCACCAATTGGTCTCGTTCAAGGGCGCTCATTGCCTCCTGTACCAATTCGGACTCGACGATGAAATGATCCAGCCGATCCATGAGTGCAATATCTGAGAAGGGTTTTCCACGTTTTAGCAGAAGATGTTTCCAGAGAGTATAAAGGTCAAAAGCCGGGCTTTGGATCAAGGCGCCAATATGGGTAAATTGGCTTTGTTCATGCTTGTTCCAGGTTTCAACGAGGGCGTTGGCCAGGCCCGCAGCACGGTTATAAAGGGATTGGGCTTCTCCGGTTTTTTCTGCCAAAACCCCCGAATGTGCGATGACGAACTGAAATTGATCGGGCATTGGAAGCGCCTTTTGGAAGCGAGTGGGGGCATATGAAAAATGATTCAAGTGCCCCGAATGGCTACATATGATCGCGACATGGTCTTGGCTACCACCTTTTGTGCCTACACCCTTCTCGCCCCTGAGCGAACCGAAACTCGTGCCATTTTCAATGCAACTGGCATAGGTGGCCAAATCTTCCTTTGTCTTGATCTGGCTAACCCAAAGTGGATGGTCTTGAAGTTGGTTTAGGTCCGACAAAACCATTAAAAGAGAAATGATGAAGGCACTGGAACTGCTCATGCCGGCTGCCTGAGGCAAGTCCGATGTGAAAAAAAGATGCCCGCCGGACAATTTCCCGAAGTTGGAGGTGAGTCTCCGAATAACGGCAAGGGCATAAGCCGACCAGCCAATAGGATCGGGGGACCAATGGGAAAGGTTGATGGAAAGGCTCTTCTTTTCGTCTAAATGATGAAGATAGATCGCGGCGCCATCGGTTTTGTAGCCATATATTCGGAACCCCTTATCTATGGCGCAAACAATACTGCTCCCGCCGGCATAGTCGGTGTGTTTGCCCAAAATTTCCAATCTTCCTGGGACAAAATAACCCGTTAACGCCTCTGTTTGGGTCTGAGCGATTGCTTGAATCCGCGAACGGTCGTCGGATAAGGTCGCGAGAAAAGCCGAGATATGATGGAGCGGAAAGCCGTTTTTCCGAAGTATTTCGGAAGGGGGGGCCTGCGCTTGAAAGGCTTGTTGCATGATGTTTAAGCATGTGGTGGTGTGGATTTCCAAAATACGGCGTTAAGCCACCCGTTTACAAATTATTGGGTCACAAGGGTTTTCTACTTGTTTAGCGTTTCGCAATTTGTAATACTACCCTTATGAAACAATGCAGCTGGTAGGTTCGATGGTTGGTTTCTTTTACGATTCTATATGTCCTGATAGGTATATTTTCCAAGTCCCAAAAAAAGCCGACGGATGTCCCGGCGGCTCTTAGCCCTAGTTTTAGATGGTGTAAGAAAGAGGAGTCTGTAGAAACTTATACGGCAACCGCTTCAACGGGCTTGGCAAATTGAAGGGTTTTGGTGAGGTATTGATGGACGCTTTGCGCGGCTTCACGGCCTTCGCGGATGGCCCAAACTACCAGAGATTGGCCACGCCGACAGTCGCCAGCGGCAAAAATACCCGGTATCGAAGTCTCGTGGCGTTTAAAAGCCGCCTTAAAATTGGATCGTGCATCTGTTTGTAAACCAAATGCCTTGGCAAGCGTCGCTTCCGGCCCCAAAAATCCCATAGAGAGAAAGACCAAATCAGCTTCCCATGCTTTTTCGGTTCCAGCAATCTCGCTCAGTTTGCCGCCCTCCCAGGCAATATTGACGGTTTCTACTCCAATAATTTGGCCATTCTCATTGCCAATAAAGCCTTTTGTAACAAGTGTATAGGTACGTGGGTCTTCGCCAAAAACGGCTTCGGCCTCGGTATGCCCATAGTCCACACGGAAGATACGCGGCCACTCTGGCCATGGGTTGCTTTCGGCACGCTCGTTCGGCGGTTTGGGCATTATCTCGAAATTTACCACCGAGGTGGCCCCATGTCGGACGGAGGTTGCAATGCAATCGGTTCCGGTATCCCCGCCCCCAATTACGATGACCTTTTTGCCTTTTGCATCAATGAAAGGACTGGTTGCCGCCTCGCCATCCAAGAGCCGTTTGGTATTGGCTTCCAAGAAATCCATTGCAAAATGAATACCTTTTAATTCACGGCCAGGAGCAGATAAGTCACGGGGCCGAGTAGCGCCTACGGCCAATACAATCGCATCAAAATCATTACGCAGCGTCTGTGGGTCTATGTTTATCCCAATATTGGCATTGGTCACAAAGTGTACCCCACTTGCTTCTAATAGTCTTACCCGTCGTTCCACTACACCTTTGTCCAATTTCATGTTTGGAATGCCATAGGTCAACAGTCCGCCTATTCGGTCATTGCGTTCAAACACAGTCACGGTATGTCCGTGTTTGTTCAACTCATCGGCGGCAGCCAGTCCAGCAGGGCCGCTTCCCACTACTGCAACCCGAAACTCTGTCCGGAATCGGGGTGGCGTAGCGGTGACCCAACTTTCTGCAAAACCACGGTCAATGATGGATTGTTCAATGTTTTTGATGGTTACCGGTTGTTCGTTGATGCCCAGTGTACAAGAGCCTTCACAGGGTGCAGGACAAACACGGCCCGTAAATTCTGGAAAATTATTGGTTTTATGTAACCTGTCGAGGGCTGTTTTCCATTCGCCTCGAAACACCAAATCATTCCATTCCGGTATTAGGTTATCCACCGGACATCCCGTTTCGGAATGGCAAAACGGGATGCCACAATCCATACAACGGGCTCCTTGTGTAATCAGGGCAGATTCGTCTGTGCGGGTGTATATCTCCTTGGCATCTTGAATCCGTTCAAGAGGTGGACGATATGGGATGGTTTTTCGGGCAAATTCAATAAATCCGGTTGGCTTTCCCATGTAGTTATTTTCGTTTGGTCTATTGGTGCAAAGGGTTTTTAGGCAAGTATAGATTGTTTTTGCTTTAGGGCAGAAAGAACCCGCTTATAGTCTCTTGGCATCACTTTGACAAATTGCCTGACTCTTGCCTGCCAATGGTTTAGTATTTCTTCGGCAATGGTGGAGCCAGTATATTGTAGGTGGCGCGAAATCAACTCGTGCAGTTCCATGAGTTCTTCTGGTTCAGTAACCCCTTCCAAATTTACCAGTTCGGTATTGCAATGCCTTTCAAACGTGCCCACAGAGTCCAGTACATAAGCAATTCCACCACTCATTCCAGCGGCGAAATTACGTCCCGTAGGGCCAAGAATGACTACGCGGCCGCCCGTCATGTATTCACAAGCATGGTCGCCCACGCCTTCTACCACCACTTTTGCGCCGGAGTTACGGACGGCAAACCGCTCCGCTGCTTGTCCACGAATATAGGCTTCCCCACTTGTTGCGCCATAAAAACAGACATTGCCCACCACAATATGCTCTTCAGGCCGGAAGGTGGCCACCCGATCCGGATAAACCACCACTTTTCCGCCAGAAAGGCCTTTGCCTACATAGTCGTTTGCATCTCCTTCGACTTCTAAGGTAACTCCTTGGACGGTAAAGGCGCCCAAGCTTTGTCCGGCGGAACCGCGTAGTTTAATCCAAATGGTATCTTCTGGCAAGGCGGGTTCCCCAAAACGCCGGACAACTTCGCTGCTCAGCATGGCGCCGATTACACGGTCGGTGTTTTTTACGGGTAGGGCAAGCCGAATGGGTTTGGCTTGTTCCAAAGCAGGAAATGCGAGCGCAATTAAGGTATTGTCTATGGACTTCATCAGTCCATGGTCTTGTGGTTCGGAACAAACCACGGGCATATTGCCATAGAGGGATTCGGCTGGAACCAATAGGGCCGATAAATCAATGGTTTTGGTTTTCCAATGCCGAATGTCTGGATTTTCTTCGACCAATTCTACTCTGCCTACCAATTCCGTGATGGATATCACGCCCAATGAAGCCATAATCTCGCGGGCATGTTCGGCCACCATCCATAAATAGTTTACGACGTGTTCGGGAAGTCCTTTAAATTTCTTACGCAAAACCGGGTCTTGGGTAGCCACTCCCACCGGACAGGTATTCAGGTGGCACTTCCGCATCATAATACACCCCATGGTAATGAGCGGCGCCGTGGCAAATCCAAACTCTTCCGCGCCCAAAATGGCTGCGATCACCACATCACGTCCTGTTTTTAATTGCCCATCGGTTTGGAGCGTAACCCTGCTTCTTAACCCGTTCATCACCAATGTTTGGTGGGTTTCTGCGAGCCCTAACTCCCACGGTAACCCTGCATGTTTGATGGAGTTGATGGGCGAAGCCCCCGTGCCGCCATCGTGTCCGGAAATCAGGATATGGTCTGCTTTGGCCTTGGCAACGCCTGCGGCAATGGTTCCTACGCCAGCTTCCGAGACCAATTTGACGCTGATCCGGGCACGGGGATTGGCGTTTTTTAGGTCGTGGATGAGTTGCGAGAGGTCTTCTATGGAATAAATATCGTGGTGGGGTGGTGGGGAAATAAGCCCAACGCCGGGCATGGAGCGACGCACAGACGCAATGTATTCACTCACCTTATGGCCTGGTAATTCGCCCCCTTCACCAGGTTTTGCCCCTTGGGCCATCTTGATTTGTAGTTCATCGGCATTGTGTAGGTACCACATGGTGACCCCAAACCGACCGGAAGCCACTTGTTTAATGGCACTCCGCTTGGAGTCGCCGTTGGGCATAGCCTCGAACCGGAAATAATCCTCCCCCCCTTCGCCCGTATTTGATTTTCCCCCGAGTCGGTTGAGCGCAACCGCCAAGGTTTCGTGCGCTTCTGTTGAAATAGAGCCAAGGCTCATGGCGCCGGTCACAAAGCGTTTGACAATCTCGGAAGCGGGCTCTACTTCATGTAGTGGAATGGCTGTGGCGCCCGCTTTAAAGCGCAATAAACTTCGTAGGGTACTGGCGTTTTCCGCTGTGCCGTCCACGACCTTGGCAAAAGCATAATAGGCGTCTCGGCTGTTGGTACGGGCTGCTTTTTGTAAGTGCGCAATGGCTTCGGGAGTCCACATATGACGTTCTCCGTTGCTGCGCCAGTGATACTCGCCGGGGTTATCAAGTTGGGAGGCATCCAGTTGTTCGGGGAATGCCAACCGATGCCTCTGGAGGGCTTCTTCGGCCAATTCTTCATAAGAAATGCCGCCGATCCGGCTAATGGTTCCTGAAAAACTTTTTTCCACCAAGGCTTTATTTAAGCCTACGGCCTCAAAAATCTGTGCACCTTTATAACTTTGCAGGGTTGAAATGCCCATTTTGGCCATAACTTTCAAGATTCCTTTACTCACGCCTTTTTTATAAGACATAACAAGACCCTCTTTGGTCATTTCGTGGCCAAAAGCACCTTTTTCGTATTCTGACATCGCCGATTCGAAGACAAGATAAGGGTTTATGGCATCTGCGCCGTATCCCAAAAGCACCGCATGATGGTGTACTTCGCGTGCTTCACCCGTTTCTAAGATGAGGGCTACACGGGTACGCAATTTGGTACGGATCAGATGATGATGAACCGAAGATGAGGCCAATAAAGACGAAACTGGAATCCGGTTTCGGGAAGCGAGGCGGTCGGATAAAATCACGACACTATGGTTTTGCCAGATGGCACGCTCTACTTCTTTACAAATTCGGTCAATGGCCTGTTCCAACCCTCTTACGCCCTCGGAAACTGGATACGTAATGTCTATTACAGAAGAAGTCCAACCACGATGATTCATCTTTTTGAGGGCAGCCATTTCTTCATTAGACAAGATTGGGTCGTCTAATCGCAATCGGTGAGCGGATTCTGGTGAAGGCGCCAACAGATTGCCTTGTGGTCCAACATAGCACTGGAGCGACATGATCAGGTATTCCCGGGTAGAGTCAATCGGGGGATTGGTTACTTGGGCAAAATGTTGCTGGAAATAGTCGTAGAGCAAGCGGTCTCGGTGCGACAATGGGGCTAAAGGTGCATCGTTTCCCATAGAGAAAAGTGGTTCGGAACCTGCTTTAATCATTGGCTTCAAGATGAAATTTAGGTGTTCGGTGGTGTAGCCAAAGACCTTTAGCCGGGCGGTTAGGTTGTCTGTGGTGGCTGGAATCGTGTCAAAGTCGGTAGTGGCCACAATTTCTGAAAGGGTGATTTGTTGGTCGCGTAACCATGATTTATAAGGTTGCGCTTCTGCAAGTTGCTTTTTGAGCTCTTCGTCGGGCACAATGCGCCCTTGTTCAAAATCCACAAGAAACATGCGGCCAGGTTGTAAGCGGCCCTTGGCCTGAATTAAACCTGCGGCAATGGGAAGTACACCTGCTTCCGAGGCCATAATCACCCGGTCGTCTTTGGTAACGTAGTAGCGGCTTGGGCGCAGGCCATTTCGGTCTAATACTGCCCCGATGTACCGCCCGTCGGTAAAAGATATGGAGGCAGGACCATCCCACGGCTCTAAAAGATGGGCATGATATTCATAAAATGCACGTTTGGCAGCACTCATGCCTTCGTGGTTTTCCCAAGCTTCTGGAATCATCATAGCAATGGCTTCGGGAAGAGATCGACCACTAAGTACCAATAATTCTAATACGTTATCAAAATTTCCGGAATCCGAGGTATCTGGCTCGCAGATGGGTTGAGCCAAGGAGGTGTCAATTAAATCGGATTTTAGTTGCCCCTGACGTGCATACATCCAGTTCACATTCCCTTTGAGGGTGTTGATCTCGCCATTGTGGGCCATCATGCGCTTTGGTTGGGCACGGTCCCACGAGGGAAAGGTGTTTGTGGAAAACCGACTGTGTACCATCGCGAGGTGGCTTTCATAGTCAAGGTCTGCAAGGTCGGGGTAATAATGCACCACCTGTTCAGGTGTTAGTCGGCCTTTATAAATAATGGTACGTGCAGAGAGGCTACACGCATAGAAGTCCTCCTCCATCAACCGTAATTGATTGGTGATGCGCTTGCGGACGTGGTAAAGTTTACGTTCAAAGGCATCGGAGGTCATGCTTGTTGGTGCGCCAATGAAAGGTTGTTCTGTATAAGGGCGGTGTGAGCGGGCGGTTGGGCCAAGATCGGCGCGGATCGGGTCGGTAGGGACATCTCGCCATCCAATAAAGACGAGACCTTCACGGGCAACCATCTCTTCCACAACGTCTTTCATTCGTTGCCGTTCTCCTTCCATATGCCCGAAGAAAAAATTACCTGTCCCATATCGTCCTTTTTCCGGAAGGTCAAAGCCCAAATAAGCCGTTACTTTTCGAAAAAATGTATCTGGAATGGCCGTCAGGATGCCCGCGCCATCGCCTGTATTGGCCTCGCAACCACAAGCACCACGGTGGTCCATGTTGATAAGCATCTGATTGGCATCTGCTACAATCTGATGACTGGCTTCGCCTTTTATATGGGCAATGAAACCTACGCCACAACTGTCTTTTTCAAATTCGGGATGATAAAGCCCGCGTGCACTTGGAAGTCCTTTTTTCATCATGTCTTTTCGTTCTGCCAACCCCAGGTATGGTATGATTGATTGGTTCTTTACTTATTTTGGTAATAGACCTATATTGCATAATAAAGTAATAGGTATTGGTAAATAAGCACTAAGATTTATCTAAAAGCAAATATTCAGAAAAAGAAAATTAGGAAAACGCTTCCACTTCTTTGATTGTTTAGTGTTGTTGTCTATTTTATTAAATAAATAAGGCATATGGCTTTTTTGATGAAAAGTACTGGGTGTATATTCAATATTATGACTTAAATAAATAAGGCCATTGATTTTTGGAGCCTTTGTTTTTAAAGGGATGCTTCGTTTGGCTCATTAGTATGGAAGGAAGAAGGATGAAAAGTTCATTAACAAACTTGGCTATGGAATCCCAGATAAACCACCAGAGGTCTTTAAAAATAAAAGGATCAGGGTGCGGTGTAATCGTCGTATCTTTACACCCGTTGTACACTTTTTCAAAATTCCTATGCTCACTACCTTCTTTGTATGGCTTCGGATGGGCTTCGAGCACATTGCCGATGTGCAAGGCTACGACCACATCCTCTTTGTGATTTCGTTGATTGCCCTTTATACCTTTCGAGATTGGAAACGCATCTTGATATTGCTTTCGGCGTTTACACTGGGGCATACGGTTACCTTGGCGTTGGCCACTTTGCGCATTGTTCAGGTTGATGCCGCACTGATTGAGTTTCTCATTCCCCTCACCATTTTCATTACAGGTGCTATGAATGTGGTGATGCCCGAACCTCGGAACACCGAAATATTGCCCCCGCTTAGATGGAAATACACCATGGCTTTTACGTTTGGTCTGATCCATGGTTTGGGGTTTTCAAATTTTCTACGAGACTTGCTTGGCGAGGAAGAAAGCATCTTGTTGCCGCTATTCTCCTTTAATGTCGGGTTAGAAGTGGGACAAATTGTGATCGTCGCCATTGCCATGGGGCTGGGCTATTTGGTGCTAACATACACGCGCCTGAAAATTCGCCAGTGGAGTTTGGTTCTTTCTACCGCAGCAATGGGGTTGTCGGCTTTTTTGATGCTACAACGCTTCGAAGGTCTGCTACGGGCGTTTGCATCACTAACGGTGTGACCGGCGGATCGCTTAAAAATGATAAGATTTGATCTTAATCTGTTAAGAATAATATTAATAAAAAGTATAAGTACTTTACTGAAGACTATCGTTGTAACCGATCTTGGACCCACCCATTTGCCATCCGCCATTCCCCCGGCGTTAGCCCCACGTTTTTTTTGAAAAATTGGTTGAAATTGGTCGGCTCGCCGAAACCGAGCTCAAAACTGATTTCCTTGACGGGCTTGGCAGAGTTGACCAACAGCCGCTTGGCCTCCAGCACGAGGCGGTCGTTGATGACCTGTTTGGGGCTTTTGCCCAAAATATACTGGGTGGCGTGGTAAAGCCGGTTTTCGGTGATGTTGAGTTGCGAGGCGTAAAAGCCTACGTTTTTTTCAGTTATAAAATGGGCGTTGAGCAGGTTGCGAAAAGCCGCCGATATGTCCATGTCAATGCCAGCGGGCAATGCTTGGAAATCGCTATGCTGCCGCAAAAACCGCTCGGAAAGTATGAGGAAATTATGCAGCAGATTGCGCAGAAAAACAATTTGAAATGGCTCCGGTGGCTTCTGGAAAGCCTCGTTCATCATTGCAAAAATAGCCTTAAAATCGGTGCAACCCTGCGTCACATTCAGCCTCGAAATCGTGCGGAAGTTATTGAAGCAAACACAATTATGGAGAAACTGCGCATCCTGCTCGCTGCTGCAGAAAAAATTATCCAAAAAGATAATGCCCTTTCCCGATACCTGTTCCACGTTTTCAAAAGCATGGACGGCATCCTTGTTGATAAAAAGCAGCGTATTAGGCTCAATATCAACGGTTTGGAAATCTACAAAATGTTGCGACACACCTGCTTTCAGCCATAGGATATGGTAAAAATCCGTGCGGTGTGGCACGGTTACCTGGGCTTTGTGGCGGGCATACACCTCGCCCAAATCCACGATTTCGAAGCCGATTTTGGCTTCTTCCTTGAAGGCGTAGCGTTGGATATCGGGTTTCATTTTTTAAAATGCAAAGAAACGGACAATTATAAATACTGCCTCAAAATCTCCTTAGTCAACCCCTCCAACCGCTCCAAATCGCCTAGCTGTGTATCCAATTTCAGTGCGGAACGCTCTTTTGCCCAAGCGTAGGTTGCGCCGTTTTTGTGCTTTTGGGCAATGTCATCCACCACTTTCAACACGTTGTTGGCGGCTTTTTCGGGTGTCAGCCCGATGATGAGGTTCATAATTTTGACGAAAGCCCGCATGGGTTGCGGCTCGTTTGAGAGAATTTTGGTTTTCACCAGACCGGGCATATAGAGGTTGATGGGCACTGCTCCGGTGGTGGCGTAATCCTGCACGAAAAGGTTCATCGCCCATTGCCAGCGGGTCAGTCCTTTGCGACCGTTGAAATCTTTTTCGATTGTAATGTCCTCAAAATCAAGCCTTTGCACGTCCAACCCGATGACCGAAAGGATTTGGCTTCCCTGCGTATTCGCCAGTGTTTCTTCTAATTTTTTAAGCATCAAAATGCGGGACAAATAGCCGATGGCAAAGTTTTGCTCGTTTCCTTCCGATGTGATGATGCGCTCGTTGGCGATGGCGTTGGCGTTCAGCACCAGCAAGTCGAGCGAAGTATGCGCCGCCAGAAAGCGGTCGCAGACTTCGCTCGTTTTTTGCATCGAACTGAGGTCGGCTTCAATGGCGGAGATGTGGTTGCGCCCTGTGAGGCGTTTCAGTTCTTCCACGGTCTCGACACATTTTTTGGGCGACCGGCCCACGATGGTCACGTCCCAGTCCTGTGCAAGAAGTTTCGCGGCGAGGGCCTTGCCAATGCCGTCGGTGGCGCCCGTGATGAGGGTTGTTTTAGTTGCCATTTTTCTGGTGATATTAGATAATAACTCCAATAATTATTTGCTAATTGTTTTTCAAAAAGTGTTCGATCCTTTTGTCGGGAACCAGCCACATAAAGGCCACAAAAAAATAAATAACAGCAGATACACCTGGATAATAAAAAGCTAAAGTAATTCCAATGGAGTACGAAATCCAAGAAATGGTACCTTTCCAGTTATCGTTTTGTAATTTTGCTAAAATAGAATCTGACCCCTCCGATTTAATAATCATTAAGGATAAAAACCGGCTCACGAATCCTGCCAGAATGAAGATAACACCTTGTAAAATAACAGGATTTGACTGAAAATCATTTTCGCCCATCCAGGAAGTAGCAAAAGGAAGCAAGGAAATCACAAAAAGCCAAAGTCCATTTGCCAGCATGATCTTACCGTTTACGGTTTTAATCGTTTGCATGAGATGGTGGTGGCTATTCCAGTAAATCAGCACCATCAAAAAACTGAGGGCATAGCTTAAAAATTTGGGTAAAAGCGGCCATAAATCTTGCCATGCTGCGCCTTCAGGCACCTTAAGTTCTAACACCATAATGGTAACAATAATTACCAGAACACCATCACTGAATGCTTCTAATCTTCCTTTGTGCATTGTCTATGGAATTTGTGTGTGGTCGAAATTTTATACACCTTCACCAATGCCAGCACTTCCAGCGCAATAATCACTGCATGTACCAAAATATTGACCCACGGGTACGTGTCGGTTTCGTACATCGCATCAATGAAGGTCTCCTGTGTTTCCCTGAAAATATTCAGTAGGAAAAGCGGCACAAAATAGTGTGGGTTCTGGCTCAGCATGACAAGCACGCCCACTAAAAACATGGCAGTGGTGCGACCCGCCAGTTCGAGGATTTCCCGTTTTTGACTGGCCGTGACCGCGAAATCACCCCAATAGTTCATTTGCCAGTAAGAAACGGCCTGTTCAAGCAGGATGAGGCAAAGCACCGTTTGCAGGGCGTAAATCCAGATGGGTACTTTCGGTTGGATCATTCAGTTGTTGATAAAATGCGTGAATTCCGTTCCGCCCTTGTCCGTCCCGATGGTCTGGGAGCGGTATTTCGGCGAGTTTCGGACGTATTGGAGGTACTGTTTCACGCCTTCCATGCCGAGGTTGTCGGCGACGAGCAGGGCGTTTTGGGTAAAATTGGGTTCCAGCATTTGCGCCAGCGGCAGGTATTGTTCCTTCCAGCCATCGAGGAAAAGCAGGTCAATCGGTTCGTCGTAACCCCTGAGGGTCTGCATCACGTCACCTACTTTGATGTCAATCAGGTCGTCCACGCCCGCTTCCACGAAGTTTTGGTGTGCTTTTTCGGCTTTTTCGGGCAGCAGTTCGGTGGTGACGACCCTGCCGCCCGTTTCCCTTGCCGCCGCCGCTAAGTAAATCGTGGAAATGCCAAACGAAGTGCCGTACTCCACGATGTGGCGGTAGCCGCTGTCGAGGATGGTGCGGTACATCAGTTCCCCCTGCTGCCGACTGACGGCGATGTAGGCGTTTTTCATGTCCTCCGGTTGTAAAGGGCGAAACACGGCTTTTGAAAGTGCGAGAAACATAGCAGGCAGGTTTCTGGCGGCTTCAGCGTGGAGGCGGTCGAGGGTGGCTTGGATTTGTGCGTTCATTTTTAAAAAAACTTAGCTCGCTCCCATTTCGGTCAAAAAAGGTCAACTGTTACCCTTTCAATTGCTTCATCGCCGTACCCCAATCTTCCAAATGATGCACGGAAGTCAGTTTGCCATCAATGACGGTGTGAAAATCAATGGACATAATTTGGAATGATTTTGTGCCGTCTGTTGGCAATCCCATAAAATCGCCTTTCGGAGTGCCGCTGACCAAACTGCGCACGACGTATTTATTGCCATCGTTGGCAATGTCCTGTGGCTCCCATTTTAAGTCCGGGATGAGTTTCCAGAAGAACTCTACTTGTCCGATAAGTTGTGGTTTTCCCTTGCTTTCCACCGAGCCATGAGAAATGAAATCATCGGCTAAAACTGCGGTCAATACTGCGGTAGGTGTGGTTTCGGCGTTGACGGTGAGTCCTTTCCGGTAAAATGCGACGAGGGCTTCTCTGTTCTTATCCATTGTTGTTGTGTAAGATGATTAGAAATTAATTACAGGGCAAGATAGTGGATCTGATAAGTGTAATGGATGATTAAAATCATGGATAAGATGATGAGGAATTAAAAAAACATTTTCATTCGTTCTGACGAGTCAATCATTTTCTACTGTTTCCCCCGTTTCAGGAATTAGGGTCTCTGTAAAATTGGTAACGACCAGCATACAGGATTTGTCTCAGGGCGTCGCCAAAAAACGGATGCAGACAACCCAATCCTTCCTGTCAAATCATGGTAAAGCCCAAATCATGACGCTCTACGAACATCGGGCGATGGCACCGTTCATAGGCAAGAGGCGGGTTTGCAAGTGCCGTAATGGTATTAAAGCGCAGTGGCGGACGTACAATACCAGACGAGTAGATGAATCGCAAAAGTAGTATTATACGATACCTAAGCAAGGTGCTCTTTTTTCAAAAAACCGAATAAACATAATGTTTTTATTGGTCAAAAAAACAACAAGTATTGTAAAATTTATTGATAAATAAATAGATGGTTTTTGGCGTTATATAACAGTAATGTATTCTACCCAGACGCCTATTTTTTTATCCTGAAAGCGAATACTTTTTGGGTGTATTTCTAAAGTGATAATGCCAGAAAGTACACCTTGGTAGTGTGGCGGTATGGATTGTTGTAATAGGGCGGTATTTCATAAAATCCACGCCTAAAGTACATTTGCAAGGCGGTATCCAGTTTAGGAATGGTATCTAAGACCATTTGTTTATAAGCTAAGCGTCTGGCTTCTGCAATCACTGCATCTACCAACAACGTGCCGATTCCCAAACCGTTAAATGAAGGATACACATAAAGGCGTTTCATTTCACACCATTCTTCATTAAAACGCCTAAGGCCCACGCCACCTGCCAATTGGTTATCGTGGAAGGCGAGCAGTTGGCAGCCGTCAGGTGGGCCATACATGGTGGATAATCCTTCCAATTCTTGGGCAAAGTTCTGGAAACACAAATCCACATCTAAAAAGCGGGCATAGTCTTCAATGAGCTGGCGGGCAGAACGGAAGTCTTCAGAAGAGGTGGCTATTTTAAGTGTAATCTGAGCAGGATGGATGGTCATGGGTCAATGATTCGAGGTTGAAGAAAGGGATTCTTGTTTGATCAAAGATTCATTGATCTGAGATTCGGTGGGGACTACTACATTTGCTGCTTCGAGTAATTCGAGTGCTTGAATATACAGCGGTTCCACTTCTTCTTGGTTGGCAATACACATGCCAAGGTCGCGCAGGAGGCCATCGTGAAGACCATAAATCCAGGCGTGTAAGGTAAGAGAATGGCCACGTTCCCATGCATTTTGCACGACGGTAGATTGACTTACATTGTACACTTGCTCCACGACATTCAATTCGCATAGACGGTTGATCCGGTCTTTGTGTGATAAATCTGGCGGAAAAAGGGCTTCATGTCGTTTATATACTTCTTTGATGGGCTGTAACCAGTTGTCAATCAGTCCATGACGGGTTGAATCTACAACCGATTTTACACCTCCGCATCCATAGTGGCCGCACACAATGATGTGGCGGATGTGTAGCATTTCGATGGCGTATTGCATGACCGAGAGGCAGTTCATATCGGTATGATGCACCATATTGGCCACGTTTCGGTGAACAAACAACTCGCCGGGCAACAGGCCAACAATCTGATTAGCGGGTACACGGCTATCGGAGCAACCGATCCAGAGAATTTCTGGATTTTGCTGTGTGGCCATTTTTTCAAACAAGTCGGGGTCTTGTTCCGCAAGCGTCGCGGCCCAAGTGCGGTTGTTTACAAATAATTCTGGTAAGAAGTCCATATGAAATACATAAAAAATCAATTTACTAATGGCCACAGGTAGGAATACTGTGTGTTCGGTAACGCAAGGGTAATATGTGGCTAATCATTTCGCAATCTCGGAAGGCTATCTTCACGTAAAATATGACGCAAACCCTTCATGTCTGGAAACATTCTTTATGTCCCTGCCGGCAATCTTCGGAACCCGATACAAACGGAGTATCTGGTAGCCGAAGGCTTTGTTTTTCATCATATCCGGCATGGAGAAGAACGGGTAGCCCGACAATGGTCATCGGAGCCTTGTGTCATCTTATTAGAGATGGAGGTTTTTGATCTGGAATTTATCCGGAAAGCCCCCCAGTTTCGGGCTGTATTAGATGCGTATCGTATTCCGATATTGGCGCTGGTAGGCCCATCGCGGTTACCACTTTCGCACGAAGCCATTCGTCACGAAGCCGAGGCATTAGACAGTGGAATAGATGCGTATCTGCAAAAGCCGATTTCTTTTACACGATTGGTAGCGCGTCTTCGTGTTTTGCTTCGCCGCACCCCTACCCCTTATAACCCCCTTTTTTCATGCCAGCACGCCCACACAGTACAGCGTTAGCCACTATCTTGCTCATAGACGACGAGCCGGATATATTGGAATTGCTAAAGTATAACCTGAACAAAGCCGGATACGCCACCCAATTGGCGTTTAATGGCGCCGAGGGATTGGAAAAAACGCGCAAGATAAAACCCGATCTCGTGATTTTAGACATCATGATGCCTGGTTTAGACGGTGTTTTTGTTTGCAAGGCCATTCGGGCCGAAGAACCTATTGCACATACGCCTATTATCATGCTTACAGCAAAGATGAACGAGGAAAGTGAAGTGTTGGGCCTTGAAGCTGGAGCGGATGATTACCTGACCAAGCCCGTCTCTCCGCGTTTGCTGGTGAGTCGGGTACAGGCTGTTTTGCGGCGTACCCGGAAATCGACGGATGGCCCACAAATCCTGCAATTTCCGGATATTGAAATCAACCGAGAAGAATATGTGGTTCGCTTGCAAGGCAAACCGATCAAACTTCCCAAGAAAGAATTTGAACTCCTGTTTTTACTTGCTTCGTATCCGGGAACGGTATTTACCCGTGATGACCTGCTGGAGGAAATTTGGGGGAGTGATGTCTATGTAGTGGTACGAACCGTAGATGTACACGTCCGAAAAATTCGCCGTAAGATCGGTGAGATGCGCATCGAGACCATAAAAGGAGTGGGGTATAAATTTGTTACACCAATCATTGAATAAAGCATGAAGGGGAGGTCAAGTCGCTTCTCGGAAAAAGTCAAAAACAGGCCACTACCTATCGTATCAATAAAAGCACTCTGAAGAACTGGAGCATCGCGTCTTGGTAGTTTCAGGGCAGAGACTTATCTTCTTTTCGCATTATTGTCTAACGGGTTTTTGCAAAAGCCCTTCCGAATCAACTCATAGTGCAAGCGCTTACTTCATTTGTCACAATCTCCATAATTGACAGGTGTAAGCGCTTTCTCGTTTAAGCGATTTTACCTTATATTTACCCAAAGACCATTCTATCAGAGAATTTTAAACCCCATATTTTATGCTAAAACGTTGGCTTGGCTTATGCCTTCTGCTTCTCGCTCCGTGGACCCTCGCCGGACAAACGGTCAATGTGACCTTTCGCTACATTCCGGAGCCGAATGCTGCCCCGCCCGTTCGGGTTTTTGTTCCGGGACAATTTAATAATTGGGGGCCAAATGCTTCGGGTGTGATTGCAGCAGGGGCCGTGTCGCAGATGGACTTAGATGCGTCCGGTGCGTTTTATAAAAAGACCATTTCGCTCATTGCCGGACAGTCGTATATGTACAAGATGCACCTACATCTGAATACGTCTGGTACAAGTAATGCTTGGATTTCTGACCCCCTTAACCCCAAAATCAACCCAGCAGATAACAATAACTCGGTGTTGGACGTCACAAATCCAATGGTTTTCCAACCGGCTCGCGAAGTCAATACTGCGGGACAAGTCAAGGCTTTTTCTGCGGGACTTTTCTCGTCAAAAACGATTACTAAAATAGACTATGAAATAAATGGGGTTGCTTATACCGACGGCTTGACACATTTTGAGGCCACAACAGGGATTTTTAGGTATGTACCTGCGGCTCCGCTCCTCGGTGGCACGGGTTTTAAAGTTACCTTTACGGATGCCGATGGCAAGACCGCCACTGCCGAGTTGAAAGCCGAGGCTAAGCCCGTTGTTACCAAAGCGCCGCGTCCGAGCGGTATGGTGGAGGGCATAAATTACCATCCGGGGGCACCTACCGAAGCCACCTTTGTCTTATACGCACCGAAGAAAGAATATGTGTATGTGATCGGAGACTTTAACAATTGGGAAGTGCGTCCAGAGTATCTGATGAAAAAAGACTCTACGGCTGTTGATCGGGTTTATTGGTGGCTGAAAATTACTGGCCTTACGCCCGGTGTAGAATATGCGTATCAATACTATGTGGATGGTAAAATTAAGGTGGCGGATCCTTTTGCCACCAAAATTCTGGATCCCTCCAATGATGGCTTTATTTCGTCTTCCAACTATCCGGGCCTCAAAGCATATCCAACAGGTAAAACGGAGTACGACGTTTCGGTGCTTCAAACGAATAAAGCGGCCTATAACTGGACCGCGACAGGCTACCAACGTCCGAAGCAGAGTGAGTTGGTCATATATGAACTGTTGATACGCGATTTTACGGTCCAACGTTCGTATCAGTCGGTTATTGACACCCTTGGTTATTTGCAAAAACTGGGAGTCAATGCGATTCAACTGATGCCGGTCCAAGAATTTGATGGCAACTTATCTTGGGGTTATAACCCTAAGTTCTATTTTGCGCCGGATAAGTATTATGGCACTGCCGAGGCCCTTAAAAAACTGATTGACGAGTGCCATAAACGAAATATGGCGGTGATCATAGATGTGGTATATAATCACCAAACCGGATCTTCGCCATTTGCTCGATTATATAATACAAGTCCCAAAGGAGACCCTTCTGCGGCCATTACCACAGATAACTATTGGCTAAATACGACCGCAAAACATCCCTACAATGTATTTAATGATGCCAATCACGAAGCGTGGCAAATGCAAGAACTGATGGATCGAGCAAATGCCTATTGGCTCAATGAATTTAAGGTAGATGGCTTCCGATTTGATCTTTCAAAAGGGTTTACCCAAACCGTCAGTACCGAGGCGACGATGGGTAATTATGATGCCTCACGGGTACGTATCCTCAAACGAATGGCTGACGCCATTTGGAATACCGATCCTGCCGCCTATGTCATCTTAGAACACTTTGCAGAAAACCGCGAGGAAAAAGAACTGGCGGAATATGGAACCACTGCCGATAGGCCTGGGATGATGCTTTGGGGCAATGCAAATGGAAACTTTAATGAAGCGACGATGGGCTACCATGATGGCGGAAAATCCAATTTTGAGTGGGCCTATTTTGGACAACGGGGATGGAGCAAGGCCAACCTGATTTCATATATGGAAAGCCACGACGAAGAACGACTGATGGTCAAAAATTTGTTGTATGGCAATGCATTAGGGGATTACAAGATCAAGGACTTATGGGTGGCGATTGAGCGCATGAAAGCTGCTGGGGCCCTGTTTTTTACCGTTCCAGGCCCCAAAATGATCTGGCAATTTGGTGAATTGGGCTATGATTTTGCTATAGACTACAATGGCCGCACCGGCGAAAAACCAGTACGCTGGACTTATGCCCAAGACGAGGTCCGGTATCGCTTATACAAAACATGGGCAGCCATTATTAATATGCGACGCGCCAATCCGGTATTCCATGATCCCACAACCGTGGTTACACAATCCTTGAGTCAACCCGTTAAACGCATCAACCTGACCCACCCCACCATGAAGGCGACCATTGTGGCCAATTTTAGCGTGACCACCATGTCGGTAAACCCCAATTTTCAGCAAACAGGAACATGGTACGATTTCTTTAGCGGGAATGCACTGAACGTAACGAATACCCAAGAAGGCATTTCGCTCTTGCCGGGTGAATTCCGGATTTATACCACCCAGCTACTACCTACCCCAGAACCTGGCCTTATCCGTGTAGCAACCGAGGTGGATACGGCACAAATTCCGGATGACTTTACCCTCCAGCCCAATTATCCAAACCCTTTTAATCCATCTACAACCCTTTCATTTAGCCTTCCGAGCACCTCCGAAGTGGTCTTTGAAGTGTTTGATGCCGTAGGCCGAAAAGTGGCTGTGGTTGCCCAAGGTTTGTATGCAGCGGGAAGCCATCGCATTGTTTTTGATGCCTCTGGGCTGCCAAGTGGTTTGTATGTGGCGCGGCTTCAGGCAGGAAATGTGGTGAAAACACAAAAACTGACCTTGGTTAAATAATCCTAATAGCCCTTAAACCCACTTTTTTGTGAAAAAATTATTTTTCTTCTTACTTTGCCTGCCCCTTCCCCTCTCGGCACAAACCCAGGTGCCGGAATGGGCCAAAAAAGTTATTTGGTACCAGATTTTTCCGGAACGATTTCGGGACGGCGATTCAAAAAATCAGCCTGTCCGCGAATCCATCGAATATCATGATATCGCACCTGCTTCTTGGCAGCCTGCACGCTGGACAGGGGATTGGTATGAACGGGTGGGGTGGGAACTGGAAAGCAAAAGTTTCTATGATCCTATGGTATTCCAGCGGCGATATGGCGGAGACTTGCAAGGGGTCTTAGACAAACTTCCGTACCTCTCGGAATTGGGGATAACAGGGATTTATTTTAATCCGGTGTTTTTTGCCCGATCTATGCACAAATACGATGCCTCCTCTTTTCATCATATCGAACCATATTTTGGCCCCGATCCCCAAGGTGATCTGGCGCTGATCGCTTCGGAAACCGCAGATCCTGCCACTTGGAAGTGGACCGCAGCAGATAAACTGTTCCTTCATTTGGTGAACGAAGCACACGAACGGGGCATCCGGGTGATTATAGATGGTGTATTTAACCACTCCGGACGTGATTTTTTTGCGTTTAAAAATTTGGTTCAATTACAAGAAAAATCACCATATAAAGATTGGTACATGGTCAAATCGTTTGATAACCCAGGCACACCCGAAAATGAATTTAAATATAAAGGTTGGTGGGATGTAGAGGCTCTGCCTGTTTTTGCCGATACGCCCGATGGAAAAGACCTGCATCCAGAAGTGAAGCAACATGTTTTTGCGATTACCAATCGTTGGATGGATCCGAACGGAGATGGGAACCCTAAAGATGGCATTGATGGCTGGCGTTTGGATGTGGCAGACGAAGTGCCAGTAGGGTTTTGGGCCGACTGGAATGCACACGTCCGGAAACTAAATCCCAATGCGATTACCATCACCGAGGTCTGGCATAAAGCCCACTCTTTGGTGACCGATGGCGGGTTTACTGCAAGCATGAACTATGAAGGATTTGCGATCCCCGTACACGACTATCTGATTGATGGACGGATTAAAACCACTGAATTCACCGAGCGCCTAGTGAAACATGTGACCGAGTATGCGGGAGATCGCCCGTTTGCCATGCAAAATCTTACGGATTCACATGATACCGACCGATTGGCCTCTATGATTGTAAATGCAGACAAAGAGCCATACGATCGCGCCAATTCGCCAAGATGGATGCCGCAATACCAAATTCGGCAACCCCACCAACAAGAGCGGCACCGTCAACGCTTAATCGAACTTTTTCGGTTCACCATGCTGGGAGCGCCCATGATCTATTATGGAACCGAAGCGGGTATGTGGGGTGGCGACGACCCCGATGACCGAAAACCCATGCTCTGGGCGGATCTGGACTATGACGACGAAGTCATTGATCCGCGTGGAATAGCCCGAAAGCCAGACCCCAACCGCTTCGATCAAGTTATTTTTGGTTTTTATCAAAGTATGATTGCGTTTCGTAAACGCTTTCCAGTATTTTCAAACGGCGATTTTTCGATCCTCTACGTGAATGATGCCCAACCTGCCTTTGCTTTTGGTCGGAAAGATCCTGCGGGCGACCAAGCCGTAGTCGTGGTCAATCCCAGTCAGTCGCCCCACACCATCCGAGTAATGGCCAAGAACTATCGGAAAATTCAGGTGCCTGCTGTTGTTACTCCGGGCGAAACCGTTGGCGCCTCGTTGCGGGATGGCTGGCTAACCATCCAGATACCTCCGGAATCAGGTGCTGTTTTTGTACTTTCAAAATCCGGCCCTTGACATTATCTTGATTTTGCAAAGAGATGTTTTTCCATTTAAAAACAAACTGTTTATGCTAAAGTATCTGATTGGGGTTTGTGTCTTGTTTGCCCTCATTTTTTTGGGCTTCTCAACAGTCTCGCGCAAACAAGATGGGCCTATTCGCATTCGGGTATGGCACCAAAAAGACCTCTCTGAACGTAATCTGATGATTCAGCAGGTGAAACGGTACAATGCCTTGAACAAAGATCATCAGGTGGAAATTTTGTGGAAGGAAAACGAAGAACTACGGAGTAATTACATCATTGCAGCCATGGGCGGAACTGGCCCGGACATTCTCTATGGCCCGTCTGATAATATTGGGGTGTTAAGCCTAACCAAAACGATTCAACCCTTAGACAGTGTCTTTAATACCACATTTTGGAACCGATATACACCCGACGCCGCTGCGGTATATGAAGGCAAGAAATGGTCGGTTGCAGACCAAGTAGGCAACCACCTGACCCTTGTTTATAACAAAAAAATGGTTCCGAATCCACCAAAAACCTTGGATGAACTGATTGCCTTGGGTAAAAAACTAACCAAGGATACCAATGGGGACGGAAATCCAGATCAATATGCCATCGTTTGGAACTATCGGGAACCATTTTTCTTTGTGCCCTTTCTGACCGCTTTTGGGGGGTGGGTCATTGATGAAAAAACAGGCAACCCAACGTTAGACAACGATAAAACGGCCAATGCCATCCAGTTTATTCTGGACCTTAGGGATAAGCATAAAATCATCCCGAAAGAAATTGATTACGACACCGCCGAAACGCTGTTTAAAGAAGGAAAAGCAGGGATGGTGATTAATGGGCCGTGGGCATGGGGAGGGTACAAAGATGCCAATTTAGACTTTGGTCTGGCAAAATTACCCTTTAACAACCAAACCCAATTGTGGGCAACCCCCACCGTTATGACCAAAGGATATTCCATTAACGTGAATGTTGGCCCCGACAAAATGCCCTATGTGCGCAAGGTGATCTCCTTTCTTACGGGTGCGGATGTGCAAACGGAGATGGTGAATAAACTCTCTACCATTCCGGTGTATAAATCTGTTTTTGACAAAGTAACTGCCAATCCGCCTGATTTACTAAAAGGTGCCATTGCACAATACAAACAAAGCCGCCCCACGCCCACAAACCCGCGATTGCGGCAAATTTGGGACGGTATGCGGGGACCATATCAATTGGTGATGAGTGGCGCCATTTCTGCCCGTAAAGGCGCGAAGGAAATGCAGGCCCAATGTAGCAAGCTCATTGAAGACACGTATTTGTAAAACCTTTATTTTTTATACCCACAACCAATTAAACTGTTATTTCTATGCGTTTTATTTTGAACATCGTATGTGTTCTGTTTTTGGCCTCCGCGTCAATTCTCGCCCAGAGCACGAGCAAACCTTCCACAAAGCCTAACGCAAAACCTTCTGCGGCCCCCAAAGTGACTAAACCGGTTGCAAAACCACCGTCTGCCGACGAAGCCGCTTCAACTTTATCCGGAGAAGCAGATGAACATCCAATTGATATCAAGTTAAATACTTGCTTAGAAAAAAATCCTTCTACTGCTGGGATGATCCAATGCTTGGACGAAGCCTATCGCGCATGGGACGGCCTGTTGAATACTTCCTATAACGGCCTTTTGGCTACCCTGAAACCAGCACAGCAAACCAAACTCCGCAACTTGCAACGGCAATGGATTGCATTCCGAGATGCAGAATTTGCCTTCATCAATGATTTTTATCCCACGCAGGGCACCATGTGGGTACCTGTTCGCATGAGCGAACGGGTAGATGTGGTCAAATCCCGCGCCTTGCAATTGTCCTCATACTTAGAAAGCCTTAAAACATTTTGAGGTAAATAAGGTTTTATCCCTGCTCAGCATCAATTCAAACCTTCATGTTTAACCTAAGCGAAAAGGCCCGCTACAATTGGTTCCTCGTGTTTCTCATGGGGCCTGCTACAGTTTTGGTACTGGCTGTTGTAGCATATCCGTTTTTCTATAATGTGTTTTTGTCGTTGTCTAATGCAAATATCTACCACATTAATGATTGGCGGCTCATCGGCTTACAGCAATACCTTTCGGTTTTTCGGGAACCTCTTTTCTGGGAGATTTTGCTTAAAACTGTCCTTTGGACGGCGGTAAACGTGATTTTCCATGTGGGGATTGGGGTCTTCTTGGCCGTGATCCTCAATCAGAAGTTTGTTAAATTGAAGCCCATCTGGCGGGTAATTTTAATTATCCCTTGGGCGCTACCCCAGTATATTGTGGCCCTCACATGGCGTGGTATGTTTAACTATGAATATGGTGCAATTAACTTGTTGCTCAAGTATTTTGGGCTTTCCCAAACTGGGGTAACGTGGCTCACCTCGCCCTTCGAAGCATTTATGGCCGTCATCATTACCAATATTTGGCTGGGCTTCCCGTTTATGATGGTGGTTGCTTTGGGCGGCTTGCAATCCATTCCGGCAGAATTGTATGAAGCGGCAGATGTAGATGGGGCCTCGGCATGGCGTAAGTTTTGGGCGGTTACAGCTCCTTTACTCAAGCCCGTCATGTTGCCCGCCATCACGCTTGGTACGGTATGGACGTTTAATAATATCAATGTGGTTTGGCTGGTATCTAACTCTGGAGAACCCAATGATCAGACCCATATTTTAGTTTCTTATGTCTATAAAGCTGCTTTTAATATGTACCGATTTGGATGGGCTGCTGCATTTTCGATGGTAATATTCATGATTTTATTCACCTTCAATCGGCTGGTGTTGCGCAAAGCACAATCCAATGAAGTTTATTGATCGTAGGAGGTCGTTATGAATCCGCATACCAGACGTATTCTTTCGATGATTGCCGCTTATGGCGTGTTGATGCTTTTTGCCTTCATCGCATTATACCCGCTTTCTCAGATCATCACCATTTCGTTGCGTCCGTCCGATAAACTGCTTTCTACCTCGTTGGCGTTTATTCCGGAAGGGGCATCCCTGAAAAATTATGAGAAGTTGCTCTTCGAGACGCCTTATTTGCGTTGGCTTTTTAATTCGCTTATGGTATCGGTCGTGGTTACCTTTACAGGGGTGGCTTTGGCGTCAACCGCCGGATATGCCATTTCAAGGTTTAAATTTCGAGGCCGCAAAGCGTATATGGAGGGATTGTTGGTGACACAAATGTTCCCTGCTACGATGCTGCTTCTCCCCATGTACATCATGTTGATCAATTTGAAACTGATTAATTCTTATTTGGGGTGTATTATTATTTATTCAGCTACGGCGCTCCCCTTTTGTATCTGGCAAATGAAGGGTTATTACGATACTATTCCGGTAGCTTTGGAAGAGGCAGCACGTATTGACGGGTGTACGCCATGGCAAACGTTTTATCAGGTGATCCTTCCACTGGCGGCGCCAGCACTTGTCATTACAGCGCTGTTTTCTTTTATGACGGCTTGGAACGAATATATTGTGGCAGCACAAGTATTGCAAGACGTAGAAATGTTTACCATGCCCGTGGGGTTGAAAATGTTCCAGGGGCAAATGCAAACACAGTGGGGTCTTTATGCAGCGGGCGCCTTGCTGGTCTCGGTTCCGGTGGTGGTTTTATTCCTCGCGTTAAGTCGCTACCTGATATCGGGCCTCACATTGGGTTCTGTCAAAGGGTAAAGTAACCCTTGTCAAAAAATGAAAATGTTGCCTGGCTCTTGTGGCCGGGCAACATTTTTTTGTAGGAGTGTATTCCAACCGTGAGTGTTTAATTATATAACGAAATAATAAGAAAAAATTAATAAAATTAATATATAGTAAAGAATGAATTTGGATTTTAATATGTAAAATATATTATATATGTTTAATCCTTTATCGTCTGAAGTGCGATTTTGGGATGGAAGCAAACGTTTGACGCCGCCGGATAAAGGCGTCCCACAAAACCGAGCCCCGTAAAGAGGGCAGTACAATGCTTTCGCTTGGGCTTGGTGGTGAATAGTTTCTACGTAAGTTTAGAAAATCTCGGTGTGCCCTCCAAACAGCCATTGCCTCGATATGCGAGGAAAACAATAACCGGAAAAATGCCAATGTGTCTTGAAAAAGGCGAAAGGGATAAATGAGGTAGAAACGGCTTTTGGGTAGGTTCTTGTAGAGCATCAACAAACTATTCCTGAAGTTATAATACAACTTCCTTGGACTCCCTTGCGGCAGGCTTGCGCCTCCAATGTGGTAAACTTCCCCCTTAGGTGCAACCATAATTCGGAATCCAGAACGCTTTAGCCGCCAACATAGATCAATTTCCTCCATGTGCATGTAAAATGCTTCATCCAATAAACCAGATTGCGCCAAGGCCGCCCGACGTAATAGCAAGGCTGCTCCGGAAGCCCAAAAAATTTCCGAAATATCGTTGTATTGACCCCTATCTTCTTCCATGAACGATAAAATGCGTCCACGAGTGAACGGGATGCCAAGATCATCCAAATGGCCACCAGCAGCTCCCGCATATTCAAATTGCCCCCGGTTGTGAAAATGGAGCAATTTAGGTTGCACTGCGGCAATATCTGGACTTTGGCGCATCACCACCATCATCTCTCGGAGCCACTGAGGGTGTACTTCAACGTCATTGTTCAATAATACCAAAAATGGCTTTTCTGTTTGGTAGATGGCGACATTATTACCCCGTGCATAGCCCCAGTTTTCGGGATTTCCAATAATCTTCACGTCCGGATATGTGCGAAGTAACCAACTGAGCGAATCATCGGTGGAGGCGTTATCTACCACCACCACTTCAAATGCCGGATAATCCGTCTGCAAAACAGCGGGTAAGCAAGTTTCCATCAATGTTTGCCCATTCCAATTCAGAATAATGATGGAAACGCCTGGCCATTCCTTAAAATCTTTGTTCATGTCTTAAAAGTAACCAACGGCGTAATCAGGTTTTGCGAATCTTAGTTAAAGGTAAAAAAATAAGTCCGGAACCAAAGCGGCTCTGGACTTCTTAACCCACTTAATTCAAATGTAGAAAGGTGTTTTTGGGGAAGTGTCTTCTGTGCGACACCAATGGATGTGCAAACATAACCTCTCACAAAAAAATAAAAGGCTGCTCAATAAAGAACAGCCTTTCCCACTAACTTACTACTGGAGCGGAAGTGATTGCCCGAGATAGGATGCGGTGACGTATTCGCCACTTTAGTCATTCGAGATCGAGCCTCCTGAAGTGTGAGAGTGCTCAATGTTTAACCCACATGAATGATAATGCAACGCATTAGGGGTAGATACGACCAGAAGGGAGGGAAAATCCGACAGTATAAGTTTTTATATCAACAGTTTAAGCTAATTGGGTGGTTTTATGCAATGCGCACCACGAGGGCAGAAAACACCAGAAGAAGAAAATAGGTTGTTTTTTTAAGGCTACAGTCATGATCATGCTGCTGTGGATTATATATTAGTGGGTTACCCGGTATTCCGTTTGACCTACCGCCTGTTTTGGGCATCAAAACCCACCAACCACATTTTTACCAACTGTCTTTTGTAGGCCACATGTTTAAATACATTCTTTTTTGTCTTTTCTGGGGTGGAACTGTATTGGCTCAATCCGCCGCCGAGCCTGTTTTACAGGTCTTTACACGTTATTCATTTTATATGAACGAGCCGGAAGGACATTTGTTGGTGGTAATGCCGGATACAACGGTGCAGATTCAAACCGTGTCTGTTGTTGCCGAGGGGCGGGTTTTGTCTCGTGGTTCACAGCGGATCCGGCCAGAAGTGTTACAAGTAAACTTGGTCTTGGCGTATTCTCCCACAACAAAAACGGAATTGAATGTCACGATTACGCTTGCCGACCGTCGCCGTCTGGTGCGTAAGACCACATTGACCAAATTGCCCTATGAGCCTAATGCTGTACAAATTGATCGCCTGACAGGGGCTGTTTGGAGTGAGGGACTTCCAATGTTTCCGTTTGGGTTTTATTTGTATTCTCCGGTACAGCCCACTTTGGCTGAGGAAGAAGCGGTAAAAGGGTTCAACATGATTTCGCCATACCAAAAAATTGAGCGGGCAACCAGGGAAGAACGCAAGGCATATATGGACCGTGCCGCCCAACTCGGAATGAAAGTACATTACAACTTACTATCGGTGGCTGGCGGTGGCGGTGTGGGCTTGGGCGGAGATACACCATCGGCAGCAGAAAAAAAAGCAATACTCCGGGCCGAAATCGAAGCGTTCCGGAAACACCCGGCCTTATTGGGATGGTATATTGCCGATGAACCTTCTGCTGTACAAATCCCACCGGAACCACTAGAAGAGTTATATGAGTTCATCAAATCTATAGATCCATATCATCCTGTTTCTATTGTATTTAATGAAGTAAATAAGCCTATTGAATATGCTGCTGCGATGGACATCGTGATGGCGGACCCTTACCCCATTCCCAATCAGCCTATTACACAGGTGCGAGATTTTGCCGACAAACTTATCCGGGATTTCCGGTATCAGAAACCTGTGTGGATGGTGCCGCAGTCGTTTGGTGGGGGAGAGTGGTGGCAGCGAGAGCCTACCCGCCAAGAATTACGCGCCATGACGTATTTAGCCCTTATCAGTGGTGCAACGGGTATTCAGTACTTTATCCGGCATGGATTGAATGGTTTTCCGAAATCTACCGATGTCTGGAGCGAAGCAGGAGCTGTGGCACGAGAGGTAATGGAATTGACCCCGTTTCTACTCTCCGATTTAGCGCCTGCCGAGGTTGCAACCCAAGACCCTCAGTTGGCTATCCGTACGATCCGTCATCAAGGAAAATGGTTGGTGTTGGTCGTGAATTTGGAGAATAAACCCAAAAATATGCGTATTCGGATTCCCCAAATTATGTGGAACGGAAAAGCCAAAGTATTGTTTGCGCATCGCGAAGTGGTATTTCAGGATGCTGTGTTGGAAGATATGATAGATGCTTATGGAACCAGGGTTTATTTATTGCCCTTAGCCGAAAAAACGGAGCAAATTGGGTTGCATCCGGGAAATCTTATGGTTGATCCAAGTTTTGAAACCGCAACCAATCCGGCTACTCCGGATGCGTTGTATGCACAAGTAGGCGAAGAACGAGGCAGTCCGTATTTTCTGGATACCCGAACCGCACTCCACGGGGATCGGTCGTTCCGGGTTACTACCCCAAAAACGGGAAAAGGGATAACGTTTCGCTTTTTTCCTGTTAGAATTGAACGTGGACAAAGTTATCTGCTCAGTATATGGGCCAAAGGCGATCGTCTTGCGGGCAATGGAGGTATATTTCGTTTAGGAATGGGAGACAGAGTACAGACGTTTCGCCTTTCTTCGTTGTGGCAAAAATATGTGATGCCCATCCGTTTGCCTGAAGATAGTGTTCGGTTTGTTCGGGAGGATGCGTTCTTATCGTTGTCTTCGGCAGGTACGGCTTGGTTCGATTTGATTCAAGTACATCCCGATCCACAAATCATTCCAGAGCCAACACCAGAGCCAGGTGGATTGACCCTTAAAGTCGTATCCGTCTTGGGACAAGGCAAATTGGTTTATACCACTGATGGCACGACGCTTGGAGAAAACAGCCCGCCTTATATGGCACCTATTCCCGTGACACAAAGTATGACTTTACGGAGTGGGGTGGTTATGAATGGCCTATTGGTGAATGAAGCCACAAAATCCATTATGGTTCATAAAGCGTTTATGCGCAATACAACCTATACCAGACCCTTTAGTTCACAATACCCGGGTAGTGGCTTGACTGCCTTGGTAGATGGGGAAAAAGCGCATTCGTTGGTGCAAGATGCCCGCTGGCAAGGATTTTTGGGGGATGATTTGGAGGTAATCATAGACCTTGGTGCTGAACAATTGATACAGTCGGTGACCATGCATTTTTTTAAAGACGAGGCAAGTTGGATTTTTCTGCCACGTCAGGTTGTTTTTTCCATTTCGGAAGATGGTCAGCATTTTCGAGAATTGCCCGGACTCTCACACCTCCAAGATGGAGAAAGCGGAGTCGCTTCTTCGGTTCCTTTTCAGCTAGACGTTCAAAGTCGAACCCGATATATTCGTGTTCGCGCAGCCAATATCGGAACTTGCCCACCCGGACATCCAGGGGAGGGGGAAAAAGCATGGATTTTTGCAGATGAAATTGAGGTCTATTAGCCCAAAAAGCATGTTTGAAAGTTGGGAATAAGACCTGTTTCCCGTATTTTAGCGCCTGTCAGTCTTTTTTAACATCACCTGATCTTAGATGTGGGCGTCATCTGCCCGTCTGCCTACTTGGTGGTTTTTTTTGTTTGAACGCGCTTATCCCTTTGAGCATGGGCGATGAACCAATAAATCGGCAAATTGCGCAATTTTATGATGCAACTTCCTCTGTTTGGGAAGGGGTATATGGTGAACACATGCACCAAGCGTGGTTTGATCCCATTGAGCAGGATCGTACCGATGTGGCGACGGCACAAGAGCAAATGATGGAACGCATTCTGAATTGGGGTGGGGTCTCGCAAGCAAAAATGGTGTTGGATTTGGGATGTGGAATTGGCGGGGGCAGTATTTATTTGCTGACAAAATTAAATGCGACGTTTGTAACGGGTCTTACAATCAGTGAACGCCAAGCGGAACGGGCACAAGAACGTGCCACCTCGTTGCGGTTTGCAAATCAAGTACGATTTGATGTAGGAGATGCATTGGATCCTCCTTATTTGCCAGGTCAGTTTGATCTTGTTTGGGCCATAGAAAGTGTAGAACATGCAACGGATAAACGAAAATTTATGGAATCCTGTGCAAGAATGCTTGTGCCCGGCGGTATGTTGCTGATGTCTATGTGGACCCATAGAGAAGCCCATACACAACTGGCCCGGTCTGATCAGCGGCTTTTGGAAAAGTTGTCTAAGGGTTTTTTTGCCCCTTCGTTTGAAACCCTTTCCACATATGCCGCCCATGCAAAAACCGTAGGGCTGATGGACGTGCAGACCGAAGATTGGACCCAAGCTATTGCACCTTTTGGTGTGTCTTTTGTGCGGCCTGCACTGCGCTGGCGCAGCATTAAACTGGCTGTCCACTCCGGGTGGCCTTTTGTTCGGCATCTGTTGATGCTCCGGCTTTTATGGAGCGGGCACCGGACCGGGCTTTTGCGATATGGGGTCTTACAAGCGCGTAAACCCGGTTAATTTTGAATCCCAATTTGTGGTTTATTTATATACCTTCACGCTAACCTTCATCAATACCATGTCTATCTTTGATTGGTTCAAAACAAAAGAGCCACCAAGCAAACCCAAAAACCTGAAACTCACGGTTTTTAGGGTAAAAGAAGTTTCAGTACACGATGCTTATGAATTATTAAAATCCGGTACCATCCTATTCGATATCCGCGAAGAGTTTGACCGAAAATCCCATGGAGAAATTCAAGGGGCACGTCCATTGCCCTTGCGCGAAATCTCCCCTAAACGCTTACCACTCAACACCAATACACCCATCATGTTTATCTGTCAAACAGGCTCTCGTGCAGGCTCGGCAGCCCGTCAGGCGGTGGCTTGGGGGTATAGTAATGTTATGAGCGTTCAGGGTGGACTTCAACGCTGGAAACGGGCCAATTTACCCGTTGTTCCTTGAGTACTCATGGTGTTTGGTAAGCAGAGGGAGGCTTTTCCATACAGTTCTCAGCCAGTTCTTTCATAAAGGGCTGGTTTTTTTCTTCCGCTGTTTGACATACTTTGCTGGTTTTGACATACCTTGCTGGTTCCAGAAAACTTCCAAAGATGTTCTGGAAGCGCTTTTATAAAATGTTGTATCTTCCTATAACACCGGAATCATCCGGATAGGTTAAACCAATGTGCTGAAAAATATGAAAGCCATCATCAAGCCAACCGCTGCTCCGGGAGTTGCCCTTGCAACGGTGAAAAAGCCCCAGATGGGGGATAACGACGTGTTGATCCGTGTGATGAAGTCTTCGATATGTGGGACCGATGTGCATATTGAGAAATGGGATGAATGGGCACAGCGAACCATAAAACCACCCATGACCATTGGGCACGAGTTTGTTGGGTGTATCGTAGATTGTGGCGACAATGTGGAACATTTTTCGGTAGGAGAGGTGGTGGTTGGAGAAGGTCATATCGTCTGTGGTACGTGCCGGAATTGTTTAGCAGGCCGACGCCATTTGTGTAAAAATACGATGGGCGTAGGAGTGAACCGTACCGGTGCCTTTGCAGAGTATATTGCCATTCCCTCGGCAAATGTCTGGCATGCAGCCGACGGGCTAGATCTTGATGTGCTTTCTTGCTTTGATCCGTTGGGGAATGCCGTTCATACCGCCCTAACATTTGAATTGTTAGGAGAGGATGTGCTGATCACAGGCGCTGGACCCATCGGGTGTATGGCGGCTGCAATTGCTCGCCACGCTGGCGCACGTCATGTGGTGGTCACAGACATCAATCCGTATCGGTTGTCTCTTGCTGAAAAACTGGGTGCTACCCGAGTTGTGGATGTACGGAACGAAAGTTTAGCCGATGTTCAACAGGAGCTGGACATGCGCGAGGGGTTTGATGTAGGCTTGGAAATGAGTGGAAGCCCTGCTGGATTTTCGCAAATGGTGGACAACCTGATGCACGGTGGAAAAATTGCCCTCTTGGGTATTCTACCAAACCATACCGTCATAGATTGGGATAAGGTGATTTTTAATAGCCTCACCATTCAGGGCATTTATGGGCGCAAAATTTATGAAACATGGTATAAAACTACGGCAATGCTTCAAAGTGGATTGGATATTTCTGGAATTATTACCCACCGCTTCCATTATACCGAATTTCAACAAGGGTTCGACTTAATGAAGGCTGGTCTGAGTGGAAAAGTAATCCTTAATTGGGAGGCATAACATGCGAACAGCATTTTTTGAACACCTTAGAAAAAATCTGGCCGAAATAGATGACGCTGGATTATTTAAACGGGAACGGGTGATTACAAGCCCACAAAATAACCGCATTACGACGGCCGATGGACGGGAAGTCCTGAATATGTGTGCAAATAACTATTTAGGATTGGCGAATCACCCCGAAGTAGTGTCAGCCGCAAGGGAAAGTTTCGATGCACATGGCTATGGCATGGCTTCGGTGCGGTTTATTTGTGGGACACAAGACATCCATAAAACATTAGAAAACCGTCTTTCACAGTTTCTGGGAACCGAAGACACAATTTTATACTCTTCTTGCTTTGATGCCAATGGCGGGTTGTTCGAGACGCTTTTGGGAGAAGAAGATGCGATTATTTCGGATGCCTTAAACCATGCCAGCATTATTGATGGTATTCGGCTTTGTAAAGCACAGCGATTTCGGTATGAAAATAACCGAATGGATGATTTGGAGACGAAATTAAAAGAAGCCAGTCAGGCACGCTTTAAACTCATTGCAACCGATGGGGTATTCTCGATGGATGGCATTGTGGCGAATTTAGCGGCCATTTGTGACTTGGCAGATCAATACAATGCTTTGGTTATGGTGGATGATAGCCATGCCGTTGGTTTTATGGGAAAAATGGGCAGAGGAACACACGAACATTGTGGAGTGATGGATCGGGTGGATGTGATTACAGGTACGTTGGGCAAAGCACTCGGTGGAGCAAGCGGAGGTTATACGAGTGGTCGGAAGGAAATTGTGGAAATACTTCGCCAGCGGTCGCGTCCGTATTTGTTCTCCAACACGCTCGCGCCCGCCATTACAACTGCCTCGCTGAAGGTGCTTGATCTTCTGGAAGCCTCCACTGAACTTCGGGATCGTTTGGAAAACAATACACGTTATTTTAGACAAGGGCTTGAAAAGATTGGACTAAACATTATTCCAGGTGTTCATCCCATTGTCCCTGTGATGCTGGGTGATGCAGCCCTCTCGCAGCGGGTGGCTAATCGGATGCTGGAAAAAGGTGTCTATGTGATTGGGTTTTTCTTTCCGGTTGTTCCTCGTGGAAGTGCACGGATTCGTACGCAGGTTTCTGCGGCCCACACCCACGAAGACCTCGATTTGGCCCTCGCGGCTTTTGCCGAGGTTAAGGCGGAGTTTGGGCTTTAGAAACGAGGTTTTTGGCAGGATGAATTATCCGCGCCACATAATTCGGTAAATTTTATCCCCAAAGTCGTCGGAGACCAATAGGCTGCCGTCCCGCCAAACGAGTACATCTACCGGGCGTCCACTGACGACATCATCCGACAACCAACCTTCGGCAAACGTTTCGTAGGAATGTGCTTGCCCCCGTTCATCTAAACGGACAAGAGAGATCCGATAACCGATCTTGTTGCTTCGGTTCCAAGAACCATGTTCTGCTATAAATATTTGTTTTTTATAGGTTTTGGGAAAAAGGTTCCCTGTATAAAATCGCATCCCAAGGGCCGCGACGTGAGGGCCGAGTTTCTGGACGGGCCGAGTAAAAGATGGACCACAGGGTTTTTCTTTCCCAAACTCTGGGTCATTAATTTCACCCGCATGGCAGAAAGGAAAACCAAAATGAAGGCCCGCCACAGGAGCATGATTAAGTTCATCGGGTGGCAAGTCGTCTCCCAGCATATCACGCCCGTTATCCGTAAACCATAGATGGCCTGTAACCGGATGCCAACTAAAACCAACGGAGTTTCGGACGCCACTTGCAAAAATCTCGCGGCCAGTTCCATCAGGATTCATGCGTAGGATGCTGGAAAAAACAGGATCGTCTTCTTTACAAACATTGCAGGGTGCACCAACAGGTACGTATAGCTTCCCGTCTGGTCCAAACGCAATAAACTTCCAGCCGTGATGGGTTTCTTCGGGTAATTCGTCCGTCACCAAAACAGGTTTCGGAGGATTGGTAAGGTGAGAAATGATATGATCGAATCTCCAAATCTTGTCTATTTCCGCCACAAATAATGCACCGTCGTGATACGCAACACCATTTGGCGTATTCATGTTTTTGGCAATGGTGTACCGCTTTTCTGCAACGCCGTCGCCATCTTCGTCGCGTAGGGCATATACCTTGCCTTCAGACTTAGTCCCCACAAACAACGTTCCATCAGGAGACTGGCTCAGGGAGCGGGCATTGATCACGTTGTCTGCAAATACATTAATTTCAAAGCCCTCCGGTAATTTTATCTTCGTTTGTCCAATGGATTTGGGAGTGTTGGCTTGGTTGCAATGCAGGGATAAAAGGCCGAGGAGAAAGAGACACCATTTCATGTGGTTACAAGCTTAAAGGTGATTCGAAAGCCTGATCAATATATAAAAAAGGATAGCGATATGTTGAGGGCTTTTGGCTGCAATATGGAAAGATCTAAAAGTTGAATTGATGAGACTTCTCGTCTTAGCATAAAAAAAGGATGTACTGTCTCGCCATACATCCTTTTGAGGAGGCAAAAATGCCTTTTGGGAGTTTTGATTACTGCTTTCGTTTAAGACGAAAAGCAGGGTTTTGTGTCGCAATGGCTTCTTCTACCAATTCGTTGAAATTTCCTTTGGCCCGTATCATAACCAAGTCTTCTTCATCTACTACCACCATATACAAATCGCGGACATTTCCATACCGTTCTTTATACAGCATCCAGACATTGCTGCCTTCTTCCCGAACACTGAGGGCTGTTTCCCAGCCGTCATGTTGGAGGTCGCGTAAAGCCTTGGGCATTCGTAGCGAGGCTTGCGTGGGGCGTCCTCGGAATTCATAAACGCGGACGTAAGCGCGGTGAAAGTGCTGCATAATCCGCCGAGCATCCCAATCATCTTCCTGATCGGTCCATGAAACGATCCAACGGGCCAAGCCCAAGAGTGCAGGTCCGGCATGGACACCCACTATTTTGCGGTAAGACCCACTCTCTTGTTGGCGCTCTAAATCCCAACGAACCTGTTGCATATGGGAAGAACCCAAACAGCCCGAAAGAAGAGGAAGCAGCAAAGCCAAAGTTAAATAACGTAATTTCATAGATTAGGGCTGGTTTATTATTGGTCTATTGTAATGGTGCGGTCCTTTTTATCATAAACCACCCGCACCTTCACATTGCCATTCAGCCCTTCCAGCACCTGTACATCCGGTCTGGTATTCAGCCGGACTTGGGGTACTAGCACTTCCGATAAAACGTCGGAATATTGCAGATAGGGCAAATTTGTCAGGGATGGGGCTTGTGCCATGTTGGAAAGCGGGGACCCCGCCAAGTGTAGCAATTTATCGAAGCCATCTTCAATATTGAGGGCCATTCCGGCATATCGTAGGGCTTTTTGAACGGCGGGATGATCCCAGTCGTTGTCATTAAAGTTCATGTTTTGTCCCCGATCTTTGGGCTTCTTGTCATTAAGGGGCGAACGATCTACCTCGCGTTTGGCTTTCATGCAGGCTTTGTATCCTGGTTTTCCTGGAGCGGGGCAAGCACTATCTGGTGGCATTGGCGCCTTGGGTGGCATGACCCCCGACGGCGGTTTGGGAGCGGCAACGGGCATGGGTACACAGTCTTCTTCGTCATCTCCACACGAAACCTTAAATCTGATTGGTTTGGGAGTTTCTATACAATCTTCTTCGTCGTCTTTACAGGTTTCTTTGAATTTTGGCAGTCTCGGCATTTGCACGCAGCCCTCCTCGTCCTCTTCGCAATGTTCCTTCATTTTAGGGACTTTGGGTGCCTCTATGCAGTCTTCATCGTCGTCGGGGCAAACATTGCGGACATAAGGGGATCTGTTATGTGATCTCCTACCGCTGGAAGAGAAATATTCCATACCATTGATGTTCAAGTTGCCCGTTAGACGTCCGATTTTATCCGGATCCACTTTGCCATCAATGTGAACGAACATTGCCATAGGCTCCTTGTCATCCATATCCAACACCATCACCAACATGCCAAGAACATCGTCGTTTCGGCCTTCTTTCACCATCACATACACATTACTTTCCTCGTCGCGTACACGGGTTACGACATCCCATCCTTCGCCTTTTAGGTTCCGCGAGATTCCGGTCATTTTACGTCCGATATCTTCCATAGAACGGCCCTTGACTGGATAGCCACGCACATAAATGCCACGAATATCGCGCATCATGGCCGCTGCTTCGGGATCTTCTGCTTCGGCAGCGCGGGCGCCCATTCTCAGGAGCGCACCCTTTAGGGTTACTTCAATTTTGGGTTCTTCGTCGAAAAACCGATCTAAAGCGTCAAAATCAATGGGTTGTGCATGAGTGGTGCTGCCAAAAACGAGCAAGGGAATTAGCCAAACAACCAGATGCACGAGGCGGTTTTTAAAGATTTTCATGATTGTATTTTGTTTTGAAGGAACGCTAAAAATGGTTGGCATCGCTTTGCGTGCCGTAAAATGGAGCCATCACAAAAAACGGGTACCACGTTCTTTGTTCAAGATATTATTGATTGAGCACTTCGAAAGGAGCGGCAGCGGCCAGTCTTACGGGTTCCACCACATGGTCTTCCATATATTGTGCTTGGATGGATTCTGATTTTTTGGCAACCGTACCGAGGAACGCCATGATCCATTGCGCTTGGTCTTTTGCAAGAGCAATATCTTCATCCGAAAATGTTTCATCAGCACGGGGTGATGGTGTTACGAGGACGTCTTTGGCTTTACGTGTTGCGCGGCGAACGGTGCGCTTCGTATGACCTAACGAGGTCGGACGTATTGTAGGACCTGGGGCTTCCGTTGTTGGGGGAAGGTTGGCCGCAAGTTCTTCGGTGGGCATCGGAGCAATACGTTTCCGATGCGCTTCATTATCAGAAGTTTTGGGGGTAAGTTTGCCCGATTGTTGCGCTACTTTAGGCGAAGTAGGTCCAAAAGCGGGGTTACGGAACACCAAAACAGCAACGACAAGTAGGCCCAAAGCGGCAACTGCCAAGGCTGGCCGCCACGTCGGTACAACTAAAACATGCCAGAAAGCCCTTAAGCGTTGCTGATAATGCGCTTTTAACTCCTGATCTACTGCCGCCATTACTTGTGTGGTTACCCGGTCTGGGCAGGTCATTTCCGGTAAACGGGTAAATGCAAGCCGCATGTCCTGTATCAGTTGCAATTCATCACGCAGTGCCTGGGAATCGGCCAGTAAGTGTTCAAAATGCTTGTGTTCGGCATCGGACAGGGCTCCTGCAAGGTAAGCGTCCATCTGTTCCAATTGTTCAAGAGTTAACGGTTTCATAGGGCAATTGGGTGGTTAGGTGTTCTCGGAGCATTTTGCGGGCACGATGTAAATATACTTTTACGGTGTTCAGGGGAATATCCAATGACTCAGCGATTTGTTCATATGCCATGTCTTGGATTTCTCGGCAAACCACAATGGAGCGATACGGTTCTCCGATTTTCTGGAGCGCCCCTTCAATCCGTTGTCGGATTTGCTTTGCCTCCAACATCTTATCCGGCGCAGGTGCTTCGTCGGCAATCAACAAATGGGCAACATGCTCCGTATCGGTTGTGACGGCTGCCTGATATGTTTGACGCTTTCGCAAAGCATCCACACAAGCATTCTTGGTTACACGGGTTAGCCAAGCGGCTAAAACCGTTTCTTCCAGATCCATCCCATGATGCCACAGACGCAACAAAACTTCTTGTGTAACATCTTCGGCGTCTTCGGCATTGCCTAAGTAATACCGCGCAAAGGAAAACACGCGGTTCTTATGCCGTTCAACCAATTTCTGGAATTTTTGCCGTTGTCTAAGCATAGGGTTTAGGGTGCAGTTCGCGGAAGTAACGGCCTGTCTTACGAAAAGGTTACATGATTAATAGATTCATGGTAACTTAACGAGAATGCCTGTCCGTTTCATGCTGTATTGTCGTTGATTAAAGTAGTGCAAACCACCATCGAATCTCATTTCATCATTAAACTATAGGGGAGGTTGTTATGCGTAAGTTATTAGTTCTATTCATTTTATTGGGATCATTCTCGGGATGTTACCTGTTTAAAAAGCAAACCACATATTATGGTATTTCCACGGATGCCAAAAACATTGTCTTCGTGATGGATATATCGGGAAGTATGGAGGGTAAAAATGAAGGGGGGCTTTCGGGTCGGGCAACCGCAGCGGCAGCCAATGCTGGTGCGAATGTTGTAGAACGAACTGTGGGGGGGCGCCTAGGGAACATTGCTGGGAGCCAAATCAGAAAGCAGACAACCAAATTGGGGTCCGCTAAACGCGAGTTGATTCCAACAATTAAAGGTCTGGCTGAAAGCACGCAGTTTTCTGTGTTGATTTTTGAAGACAAAGTAAAATCATGGCGTTCCGCACCAGTTATGGCTTCAGCAACCAACAAAAACTTGGCGGCTGTATATATAGACGCTGTGCAATCTGGAGGAGGCACTTCAGCAAAAGCCGCTTTAGAACAGGCTTTCCGGGTTTCAGGGATAGATGCCATTTTCTTTGTAACGGATGGACAGCCAACGGATGCCAGTGCACAAGAAATCCTGAACTTAGTTGCCTCTAAGAACCGCTCAAAAAAAATCGTGATTAATTGCATTGGAATCGGTGAGGATCAGGATGAGCCATTCCTTCGCCAACTTGCCGCTGCTAATAATGGTCAGTACTTCCGGAAATAGAGATTTGTTAAAATAAATTAATTTATTAAATAAGGCATTTCAATTGATTTGCCTTATTTATTTTGTAATTTAATTATTTTTTCTGTGTTAATTATTGTTCTTTGGATGTTCCCCGAAAATCTGTTGATAATTCAAAGGTTTTTCTTTGGAAGATGGCCGATTCTGATTGATTATACCCAACCATCTATCCCTGCAAAACGTTTTTTATCTAATGGGTTCGTACCCTAAACATTCGACAAAACCCTTTTAACACCGTGGATAATTTAGGCTATAATACCGGGTATATCGAGGAACTTTACAGCCAATACCTCCAGAACCCGCAATCCGTTAGTGGCGTTTGGCAGGAGTTTTTCAAAGACTACCGTCCAGAAGCTGCCACACAAGCCAGTGCACAGTCTCGAGCTGCATACGAGACCGCAGTGGCCACGCAGGAACAAAAAAAGGAGCAAACGCCGCAGATTCTACCGCCATCGGTGGTACCAAAACAGACGGGGCGAAGCATTAACTACCCGCCCATACCACCGCAAAGCGAGACGGTTTGGTTAAAAGGAGCACCAGCTCGGCTTGCTACGAATATGGAAGACAGTTTGTCTGTCCCAACAGCAACCTCGTTTTTTACGGTTCCAGTAAAGTTGATGGCAGAAAACCGACGGCTGGTTAATGAGTTTCAACGAACCAGAGGCGGAGCAAAGATTTCGTTTACACACATCATTGCTTTTGCAATGGTACAGGCGCTAAAAAAATATCCGAACCTATATACGGCTTATCGCTTCGAAGGGGAAAAGCCTTGGCATGTCAAGCCAGGTGGGATTAATTTAGGTATTGCCGTAAGCACCACCAATAAAGATGGCAGTTCTGCACTGGTGGTTCCAAATATTAAAAATGCCAACGAGAAAAACTTTGCCGCATTCGTAGGTTCGTTTGATGATCTGACCAAACGGGCGCGTCTTGGTAAATTAACGCCCGAAGACTTTGCGGGTACAACGGCTTCGCTCACCAATCCGGGCATGATTGGCACGTTTGCATCGGTCCCACGTCTGATGGTTGGTCAAGGGCTGATTGTGGCTACGGGAGCGATTACCTACCCACCCGAATATCTTGCTTTGCCGCCAGATGAACTAAGCCGAATGGGCATTTCTCAGGTGATGGGCCTAACATCCACTTATGACCACCGTATTATTCAGGGTGCAGAAAGTGGTGCATTCTTGGCATATATCGGTAAACTTTTGTTGGGTGGCGAAAAATTTTATCACCAGATTTTCCGAGATCTGGGTCTTGCCCAACCGCCCTTTTCCATTGCCATGGATTCCACGCCTGGGATTGGCCGTGGAACCTATAATTCTGAGCAAGAACTTATTCGTAAACAAGGCCGGGTGATTCAGTTGATCCGCGCTTACCGTTGGCGTGGGCACCGCTTGGCGGACATTAATCCGCTGGGTTACGATCCACCGCACATTCCAGACTTGGATCAGGCAGAATATGGCTTGTCTATCTGGGATTTAGACCGTGCCTTTTTCTCCGATGGCTTGGGTGGTAAAGATGAAATGTTGCTGCGTGATATTCTCGATACGCTCTGGGAAACGTACACCCGTAAGGTTGGTGCGGAATTTATGCACATTGCGGATCCGGTAGAGAAAAAGTGGTTGCAAGACCGCATTGAATCGCATCGGATGCAAGACCCCCTTAGCAATGCACAAAAAGTACGAATTTTGGATAGGCTCAATGCTGCCGAAGCCCTCGAAAACTTTATCCATACCAAATATATTGGTCATAAACGCTTTTCGTTAGAAGGCGGGGAGACCATGATTCCGATTTTGGACCGCATTTTGTGTGATGCCGCCGACCAAGAGGTGAAAGAGGTGGTGATTGGTATGCCTCACCGTGGACGGTTGAATGTACTGACCAATATCCTCAATAAGCCTTATGAGCGTCTCTTCCGCGAGTTTTCTGGCATGATAGATCCGAATACCATGCATGGTTCCGGTGACGTGAAGTACCACTTAGGTACTTCGGGGACATTTGTGGCACCAACTGGTTCGGAAGTAAACGTCCGCTTGTGTGCCAATCCAAGCCACCTTGAAGCGGTTGGCCCGGTTGTGGAAGGCATGTCGCGGGCCATCCAAGAGATGTACTGGGTCGAAGAACATAACAGTAATGTGAATTTTGACCGAGTGTTGCCCATTATCATACATGGAGATGCCGCTTTTGCTGGACAAGGCGTGGTTGCCGAAACGTTACAGATGAGCCAATTGACAGGGTACCGCACAGGAGGGACCATTCATATCATCGTAAATAACCAAATTGGATTTACGACGAACCCCGAAGACGCGCGTTCCAGCCAATATGCTTCGGATATGGCCCTCATGATCCAAGCTCCCGTGCTACGGGTAAATGGGGACGATCCGGAAGCATGTGTACGGGCAGCCCGGCTTGCTATGGACTATCGGCAGGTGTTCAACAAAGACATCGTGATAGATATGGTTTGTTATCGCAAATACGGCCATAACGAAGGAGATGATCCGAGTTACACGCAGCCGCTCATGTATGAACAAATCAAACGTAAACGCTCCGTTAGAAACCTATACCTCGAATTGTTGGTGCGTCGTGGAGACTTGACCATTGAGCAAGCCGAAGCAGCGATGAATGCGTTTCAGGCAACCCTTCATTCGGCGTTCGATCGTACCAAAGAGCTGGTGGCATCCGACGAAAAACCAAAGGCGAAACCCAAATATCAGTTCCGTTATCCAACGGCAATTGGCCTTGATAAAGTGGACTTGATTGTTAAAGCGCTATCAGAATGGCCTTCTGATTTTAATGTGCATCCCAAATTAAAAAACCAATTCTTAAAACGGGAAAAGACGTACCGCGAAAATGGTTCGATAGACTGGGCGTTGGGTGAAGCCATTGCTTTTGGAAGCCTTTTACTCGAAGGCCACAAGGTTCGGATTAGTGGGGAAGACTCGCAACGTGGCACATTTAGCCATCGGCATTCGGTCTTGCACGATATGGAAAGCAAAGGCGTGTATGTGCCGCTTAACCATCTGTCAGAAGAACAAGCTCCTTATGCAGCTTTCGATTCTTTCCTTTCCGAATATGCGGTTCTGGGCTTTGACTATGGCTTCTCGGTAGCTGATCCTTCGGCACTGACTATTTGGGAGGCGCAATTTGGCGATTTCTTTAACGGTGCGCAAATAATTTTTGATCAGTTTATTGCTGCTGCCGAGGCAAAATGGAATCAGCACTCCGGCCTCGTTTGCCTCCTGCCACATGGCTATGAAGGCCAAGGCCCCGAACATTCCTCTGCCCGCTTGGAGCGTTTTCTACAAGCCTGCGCTGAAGAAAATATTCAAGTGTGCAATTTTAGTACGCCAGCAAATTATTTCCATGCCCTCCGGCGTCAGGCCAAAATGGAGGTGAAGAAACCCCTGATCGTGATGTCTCCTAAAAGTTTGCTGCGCCACAAATACGTGGTGTCAAAGCCCGAAGACTTCACAAAAGGTGGGTTCCAGCCGCTTATTCCTGCGGTTTCTGATCCTGCCCAGACCGAGCGACTCGTATTCTGTAGCGGAAAGGTCTATTTTGATCTCCTGGAGCGCATCGAGTCGGAAGGGGGGACGCTTCAAGGAGCGAATGTTGCGCTTGCTCGCCTGGAGCAATTTTATCCATTCCCCGAAGAGGAGGTGCTCGCCGAAATCAAACGCTATAGTCGGGCAAAAGATGTACTTTGGGTACAAGAAGAGCCGGAAAATATGGGTGCATGGCGGTTTGTTCAGCCCTACCTGAATGCGCAGATTGCCAAGGGGAACAAAAGGGCGAAAGCTGTTCGGTATGTGGGCCGGAATGCCTCGGCAAGTACTGCAGCAGGTTTGGCACAGGTCCATACCCGCGAGCAAAATGAAATTTTAACAGGGGCCTTGGCCTTCTAAGCAACCTTTCGAAACGGATATAAGCCGCCGGGGAGTGCCTCTGGCGGTTTATGTTTTTTGGGGAATAGCTTCATGAAGTTCCGGTGATACTTGGTGGATATTGGGATGGGTCAGATCTATAAAGTTTCGGGTATTAATGTGTAATTTTTTGGAATCGACGCCAAACGTATATATAAACGAAGCAAGACCAGAAACCCTTTTTGTTTCTGTTGGTATATGCTTTAATTGTATTACGCCTATTCTTATTAGTAATACCAAAACCTTTGATCCACACAAATGATTGCTACCATGAAAAAACTTTATTGGGGCTTTGTAGCCCTCATTTTCCTCCTGACACCTGCTGCGAATGCCCAATTTGGCATTGAAGGCGGGCTTACTTTCAACCAACTCTCGGATGCAAAAGTCAACAATGTGACCGAATCTTTTGAAAGTGCACAAGGCAAGCATCTGGGTATTTTTTATGGAATGGGCCGTAATGTAGGCCTGCGCCTTGGTCTTCGCTACTCAGATGCAGAAGGTTTGTACAAGGGGCTTTCTTCCGGAAATACGGAAGGATTCAAAGCAAGTTTTGTAGAAATGCCTGTTGATCTTCGGCTGCGGGTAAATACGCCGCTACTCAAGCCCTATTTGGTGGCAGGTCCTTTGCTCCGTGTAGCGGCTGGTTCCGATAATGACGAATTTAAGGATGCCATCAAGTCTCTTAATGTTGCAGCCAGTATTGGGGGAGGCGTAGAATTGCGGCTGGGAGGCCTTAGTCTCTATCCCGAAATTAACTACACCGTTGGAGTGTCTTCGTTCTTGAAAACGGGTGCAACCGTCGGTGGTATCTCGATAAACGCAGCGGACGACAGCCAACTCAATCAGTTCGTCATTAAATTGGGCATTGGTTTTCACTAAGTTGGCCTGCCAAATAAAGTGTTTTAAAGCCCTTGACACGGTGTCGGGGGCTTTTTTAGTGGGATTTGAATTTAAAGGTGGCCCAGGATAATACCATCATCCACAAAGAAATAATGATCAAGCCCCCAACTTCTCGTTCTACTTCGATCACAGGATCGGTCATCTTCCAAGACTCAAACATGCGACCCCAATCTGTCTTTCCCAAAAAAATCGGCGCAATGTCTGCAACCCATAAAGCCGCAATCCCAACCAAAATCAGCGGCACCCACCATGCCAAAGCACCACGTCCACTTTGGATACAAACCGCCGTTGCCATTAGATAAATGACCGTCCAACCGATGGGATCGGGGTCATTATATTGCAAAATGGCGGATGAAAAAAATAAGAGAGCAAAAACCATATTCGCAATATGCAGGTTTTTAGGAAAAATGGTACTGAACATCGCGAAAAGTTATAAATGGTTCATGAGGACGAGTGGTTAAAATAAGAAAAGGGCCTCTGGTCTGCAACAGAGGCCCGCGTCATTCAAGGTCTGTTCGACACCACCGCCTTCGTCGAATCAGACACACTATGATGTGACCTCGCTTTGATGCTTCTACGGGTATATAGCGTTTAACGTAATATCTGCTTAGAGGTGAAAAAGCACGAATCGAGAACCCAACCCATTTCCCTAATTAGCTGAGGTGATTGATCTGTGTTTGGGTGTCTAATTTCCTGCAAAAACTTCCATAGAGCTGTTCAAACAACGACATCGGTGGGGAAATAGCCTCCTAAGAATGTGAATCTTCTTTGCGGTATTGAAATTAGTTGATTTTTTTTGTTTATTGCAGGGCTTGAATAAACAATTGTAAAAATTAAAAACCTAAAAAACCTTGGTAGGGATCAAAATTCGGGAAAACGAGTCTATAGACCGTGCCCTTCGCCGCTTTAAACGCACCATCAACCGTAGCAAAGTGCTTCGAATCTATCGTGAAACACTTGCCTATACAAAGCCTTCGGAAACCAATCGTTTAGCCCGTCAAAAGTCTGACCGAGTAGCCCGAAAAAACAGTCGCGAAGAATTCGAATTTTAGTATCACGGTTTTGCATGTACTGATTTGGTCAAAAGAATTTTGTTATTTTACCTAAGGCAATCTATTTGATTGCCTTTTTTTATAGCGCTATCCTGCCTAACAGAGGATTGATTTGCCAATAAGTAGGTTTTTTTGAATAGTTTATGTTATGGATGTCGAATCAAGTTGGGCATGACGGGCTTTTAAGTGCCGAGTACGTCATGCTCGCGAAAACGGGAATCCATTTTGTAAAATGCTTAACATAAACTATGTTAACACAGCCTGCTTAAATAGAAAAAACATTTTATAAGTTTAAAAAATATTTTAATTGGTGTAAATGCTGTATAAATAAGTGCTTAATTGTATTAATCTTTGTCTAAATGGGTATTGAAGATTTATTTCAAAGGCTAAAAGTTTCCAACCGCACCCTACATTCGGGTAAGTTATTACTTTCGCCTTTGTGGTTTCGTCTGGATGTCTCTCCGGAGCATGGGGGACGGCTAATCATCCTGGGGCCGGATAAAAAGCCTGTTTCTTTCTTACCAGATTATCTGGGATATGAAGGGGAGACACGACAAGTGCTCAAAACATTGTCCTATGCGTTCGGCAAGAAGCCGTCCGGAAATGATTGGGGTGAAATTTGGAGTACTGCTAAAGGAACAGAAGTGGAGACTTCTTATGTGATAGATGAAGTACCCCTCGTTCTGGAATACTTGCGACATTCTGCGTTTTTTATAACCGCAACTGGGGCAGCGGTCAAATATGCTTCGGAAAAGGCAAAATTAGAAATGCACCTGTTAGAATCTGATGAAATGGGTGTTTGGAAGGCGAAACTCCAACTTCGGGAAGGAGAAAAAGTACTCTCTTCACCTTTGATGGTGGCGGATGGCTGGGTTATGGTAAGGAATAGCCTTTACGAAATACCACCGCTCGGGCCGACGTGGAATGAGCTTCAACATCTGGAGGCCACGTTAGAGACCAAAGACATTCATCCGTTCTTATGTATTCTGTTCTCTTTGTCGCAACACATTTCATTGGTTTGGCAGCAATATGAAACGGTTTGGGATAAATTGCTAAAAGTTCGGGTAGGCCTTTTTTTTGATAAAGTAGATGCGCTTGATGCCCTCTATCTGCGTGTGTCTTCAGCTATTCCAGGGGAACTACTACCATCTGCTGTAGCCTCTTTGGTGAGTGTTTCCGTCAAAATTGATGACCTTGAAAGCCGGATTGTGGTGCGCCCAATTCAGACGGAGCCGCTTGGGGAGGTATTTCAGGTCTTGGAAGGGTTGCTTGGAAAACTCCAACGGACGTTAAGCAAAGCAGGGAAACAAGATTACGGGTTTATTCGAGAAGGGGATACGTTGCTGATTGAAAGAGGGTTGGCCCATGAATTTGTTTATAAACATCTTTACAGCTTGGTACAAAAATATCCGGTATTTGGTGCAGAAAAGCTAAGGTCTTATCGAATCCGTTTTGTCACGCCCAATTTAGATATGCGATTAGATAGTGGGATTGACTACCTCGCTGGAGATGTTTCTCTTACGTTGGAAGGGGAACGATTCTCGTTGTTTGATGTTTTGACGGAGGTGCGCCAAGCAGGATACGTACAGTTGGGCGATGGTTCACAAGCGCTGATTAATGAGGCTTATATTCGCAAATTAGAGCGGATTTTTTCGGATGTAAACCAAGAAGGTGCTCGGATTTCGTTTTTCGATTTACCCATTGCGGCTTCGATGATCGAGCAGCAATTAGAAGGAGCGACATCATTACCAGAGGTATGGTCGGTATATAAAGGATTTAACCATGTCCAAGATCGGGATATGTCCCTCAATCAGTTTCAGGGGCATTTACGTCCGTATCAAGAATATGGGGTACGGTGGATGGATTACCTCCGGGAGCATGGCTTAGGAGGGTGTCTGGCAGATGATATGGGGCTTGGAAAAACGGCTCAGGCCATTGCCCTGTTGAGTACGGTTTATCCGGCAGAACAAAAGCCTTCGCTGGTAGTAATGCCCACTAGCTTGTTGTTCAACTGGGAGGCTGAACTAACAAAGTTTAACCCCAGCCTACGATTTTATACCTATTACCGCCAAAATCGAGATTTAGATGAAGCCTTCAAGCATCAGTTAATCCTGACAACCTATGGCATGTTACGGAGTGATATTGAGGCGTTTAAGGACCGAAAGTTTCATTATGTGGTGCTTGACGAGTCTCAGAACATTAAAAACTTACAGACACAGGCGACTAAAGCTGCCTTGATGATCAAGGCCGACGTGCGTCTCGCCCTTTCTGGTACACCCATCGAAAATAATTTGAGCGAACTGTACGCTTTGTTTCGTTTTTTAAACCCTGCTATGCTACGAAGTGAGCAAGATTTTTCTGAGCGTTACGCCACTCCCATCCAAAAAAATCAGGACGAAGAGGCTGCACACGAACTAAAGAGAAAAATATATCCCTTCATCCTCCGACGATTAAAACGCGAAGTGGCCAAGGAACTACCAGACCGTGTAGATCAGACACTTTGGGTGGAAATGAACGACGTCCAACGGGCTTTCTATGAGCGCCGACGTCGGTACTATGTGGATACCATCCAAAATCAGGTAGCCAAAGACGGCATCGCCAAAACACAGTTCTTTATTTTTCAGGCATTGAATGAACTTCGTCAGATTGCAAGTATTCCCGAAGCGAAAAGCGATGGCCGGATCCGGTCGCCCAAGCGCAGTGTTTTGATGGAGCAATTGACAGATGCGGCATTGAATGGGCACAAGTCGCTGATATTTACCCATTATTTGGCGGGTGTGGAAGCCATTGGGAACGATTTGGAACAAGCGGGGATTCCCTATGTGAGCATGACGGGAGCAACTTCCAACCGACAAGAACTGGTGCAACGGTTTCAGGAAGATCCCGAAACCAAGGTTTTTGTTATGACCCTAAAAACAGGGGGGACGGGTCTTAACCTAACTGCCGCCGACCATGTGTTCATTTTTGATCCGTGGTGGAATACCGCTGCCGAGCAACAGGCAATAGACCGGACACACCGAATTGGCCAGGATAAAACCGTATTTAGCCATAAACTTGTTACCAAAGGAAGCATTGAGGAAAAAATTGTTCAACTTCAACTACAGAAACAAGCCTTAGTAGAAGCCATTATTAGTTCAGACGAAGGGATGCTTAAGTCACTCTCGGAGGATGATATTTTGTATATTTTTGGGACTTAACAGAATAAAAGATGGCACACCAGCTAAGACGTGGACGCCCAAGGCGCGTTATCGAAGAAAAAGTCCTGGGTAGATCTTCACAAGGTATTATTCAATCCGAAGAAGAAGTTATGGGTAAATCTCCAGAAGCTATTATTCAATCTGCATTGCTAAGGGATAAAGGTATAGAGTCATTAAAAATTTTCTACGATGACTATATCCTGCCTTATCTTGTTTCTGATGCCGGAAAAGTGGATATAAAAATTCCAAATGTTTGGTTAAAACCTATTAAGCAACCTTCTAAAAAAGCATTGGCCACTGCTATAGCTACTATTTGGGGAAACCGGACATCTTTTTTACGTTTTTATAATACACTTCCCGAAGAAGTGAAAACAATCTTCTTTCAGGTTGCATGCTTTGGTTCGTTATCGGCACGTTCTTTAAAAGAAAATTTTGGCATCATTTTTTATCAAACCAACCAAGAAAATTATTATCGAGATGTAGAAAGAGCATATGAAATATTCCGTAATAGTAGTAGATATGGTTATTCTTCATATACCAATGCTTATGATGTGGATCTTAGTAAAGAAATAAAAAAGATATTAAGGGAGTGGTTCAAAAGTATTTTACCCTCTAAGTTGCTATATGCTGAACAGTCAGAAATATTAGCAGATTGGCAACGCTATGATATAGAATCTGACGGTCATGCACCTTTACATGTGAATACTTTGGTGACTTATTTTAGGGAAGTAACTATCCAGAAAACTGCAACCAATAAAATTTCGATATCTACGCTTAAAGAGTTGAAAAAAGTAGCAAAAATTCAAGAACTATATAAAGAAAATAAAGGACCTCGTGCATTCGTTATGACGAATTTATTGGCGAATTTATTTATTAATTTAGGTATAAAAATTCATTATGATCAACCTTTAGTGATATTGAAACATATTTTAGATGCTTTGTTTATGATGCCAAACCATATAACAAAGAAGATATTTTTTTCGTATATTTATAAACCTAATACCAATTTTTCTTTTGATGAAAACTTACAACCCGTCTTGCAGGAGTTGCAGGAGTTAATGCGTAAACTTGAAAAAAAAGTATGGTATTCTCCGCTACATATTGCCCAATGGATGTATCACATGAACGATGTTTTTTTTAGTTATATTCAATCTTTTTCAGTTAAAGATCTTTATCTGGATTCAGCCATTAGAGAGAATGATAAGATTAATTTCATAAAAAAAGAAATATCTTTTTCACAAATAATTGAGGTTTTGGCACTACCATTTGTGAGATCATTCTTTTCTATTATGGCTTCCTTGGGTTTGGTTGAAATTGCCTATACGGACCCCATTAATGATGAAATTCGTGTTCCAGATGAGGAGTATCTTACTCTTTTTGATGGTATTCAATATGTACGATTAACTGATTTAGGCGCTTATTTCTTTGGTCAAGCACCCACATATGTGTATAAAAAGGAAATTGTTGAATCAGGAAAAACCAATATAGAACTAGATCCGGATTTTTTGATGATCACGATTTCCAAACCCGACAGCATTAAAGAGGCGAACTTAAGTAGATTTGCCGAACAAGTGGCTACGTGTCGGTTTCGGGCAGATTTTCGGAGCTTTCTGAAGAACTGTACGACGGTCGAGGAGGCAAATGAGCGGATAAAAGACTTTCAGCGGGTAGTGGAGGTGCCGATCACCGAATGGCCAATAAATTGGTTGGAATTTATTGTGAAAATAAGAACAAGAATCCGTCCCATACGGGCTGTTGCGACTTATCAGGTTTTTAAATTGGATGATGACCCGGATTTGTTGCAGTTGTTCCTGACGGATCCGGTATTGTCTAAGCTTATTTTACGCGCAGAAAACCGTCATATAATGGTTGAGCATGCGCATGTTTCCGAGTTGAAAGGCCGTCTTGGAGTATTGGGCTATTTAATGCCATAACCACGCTATTATCTGTGACGCTTTTAACCAATCACACCTTTGTGGTATTTGACACAGAAACGACTGGCATGAAGCCGGACGAAGACCGTGTGATTGAAATAGGGGCTATTAAATTGGTGAATGGGGTGGAGGTGGCTCGTTTTTCCCAATTAGTCAATCCGGGCAAATTTGTGCCCCGTTTTATTACCGAAATCACAGGCATTCATACGGCGATGTTGGTCAATATGCCCCCACCGGAAGAAGCATTTATGGATTTTCTGGCCTTTGTGGGAGATGGGGTTTTGGTCGCGCACAACCTTTCTTTCGACGATGGATTTGTGTCGGCAGAATTGGAGCGGGCCGAGTTGCCAGCCTTAGAGCAAAAAAAATTGTGTACGTTGCGGCTGGCGCGTCGGTTATTGCCACGTCTTCCTTCTCGCGGTCTAAAAAACTTGGCCAACCATTTTGGTATCCGCATTGTCAACCACCACCGGGCCACTGCAGATGCCGAAGCTACCGCCAAAATCTTTGTACAATTGGCACGTATCCTCGATACTGAATTCAATATCAGCACCATTGAAGAGGCAATTCGTTTCCAATACAAGTCTTATGCGCAAACGAAGGGGGAGCCCAAACACATTCCCATTATCCGAGAAAAAATCTTGCCCCAAATTCCAGATCTCCCCGGTGTTTATCGAATGTATGATCGGTCAAAGCGGTTGATTTATGTAGGGAAGGCAAGGCGTTTAAAGGATCGGGTAACTTCATACTTTCGGGCCATTGAAAATCACCCCAAGAAAACCCAAAATCTGGTGCGGGAAGTGCGGGACATTAAGTGGGATGCCTTGCCGTCAGAGCTGGATGCCTTGCTGTATGAATCTAAGCTCATCAAGCAACACCTGCCTAAATTTAACCGTGCATTGGTTCGGTATAAAAATGCACCGTTTATCTGTCTCAATAGCCATCTTGCATTCCCAACGGTTGGATGGAAATATGTGGTACTAAATGATGGAGCCGAGTATTTTGGGCCTTTGGCAAATCGTGAACAAGCCGAGCAGACTTTGGAATGGATTAACCAGCTTTTTCGCCTAAGGGAGTGTGACGAAAGTACGTTTAACCGGAAAGCGGTCTGCATTTATCACGAAATGGGTCGCTGCGAAGCCCCGTGTGCAAAACCTGAAGCGAGGGTAGCGTATGCCGATCACGTACAAATGGTGCGGAATTTTCTAATGGGCGAAAATGAAAGTGTTCGAACGGCCTTGCAGCATAAGATGAAAAAAGCAGCAACGGCTTTAGCCTTCGAGGAAGCACGATGGTTTAGAGATCAATTACAGATGTTTGATCGGATATTGCAAGGACGGAAGCACATTGCCGCGCCTGTCCGGGATCATAATGGAGCGTTTGTGCTTATGGAAGAAGGCGCGCTGTTGGTACACCTTATCCGTTTTGGAAAAAAAGTGGAGACACTTCGGTTTAGTCCGCATGGCTGGCAAACAGAACAGGTCTTACATCTGCTTCAAGCCGTTGTGGAAGACCAGTTTTCGCCCCACCGTAAACCTCCTGAACGGTACGGCCAGAAAGAGGTAGATGAAATCCGGATTCTGGCACACTGGATGTATTGTAATCGTGGTAGATTTCATCAAATCCCTTTTACCAATGAATTGGCCTTGAGCGATTTTTTGACTATGCTCCATACTGTTATTCAACAAACCGCCCTTTCATAAACCTTTGACGACCTCGAATTCATGTTTACTGTTCCTGTTTTCTCCTCGCCTTTTATTGGTCTTAATGGCGATGTGGTTTCAACAGCCGATGCCAAACTGCATGTAACCGACTTGGCCTTGTTGCGCGGTTATGGTGTTTTTGATTTTATGCGGGTGGTCAATGGGATACCCCTTTTTGAGGATAGGTATCTGGCACGTTTCCAGCATTCTGCCGCGCTCTTGGGGCTTGAAATACCGCTTTCTATAACAGCACTGAAGGCACATATTTATTCATTGATTGCGGCCAATGGTCATCCGAGCGCTGGTTTGAGGTTGGTTTTGACGGGTGGCTTCTCGTCGGATAGTTACCATCCTACGACTCCTAATCTGATTGTGCTTGATGCCCCCTATCCAGCTCCTAAGCCGGAATACTATACCGAGGGCGTTCTCCTAATTGCCCATCCTTACGTCCGGGAAATAGCAGAGGCTAAAACGCTCAATTATATTGTTCCGATTAGGGCTTTGCCACAGATTCGTAAAGCGGGAGCCTTTGATATGTTGTACATTGACCCGGAAGGATGGATTACAGAGTCTTCGCGGTCAAATTTCTTTTTGGTAACGAAAACGGGGGTGGTTGTAACACCCCATGACCGCATATTGCGGGGAATAACCCGTGGCGTGATTTTGGAATTGGCGCAAGATCGGTACCCCGTAGAAATGCGGCCCGTACACATAGATGAATTACAAACGGCCCAAGAGGCATTTGTAACTTCGACAACCAACGGTGCTGTGGGGGTGGTGCAGTTGGATGCCCTGAAAATAGGTAATGGGCAAGTGGGGTCGGTTACCAAGGCGCTTCATCAAGCTTTTTTGGCTTATGGTGAAGCATACCTAACACAACAGAGAACCAAAGGGAACCTTTTAAGTTTGCGGGAATCATACACCTACGGTTTTTCGGAGGCTTTGAAGCACCATGTCTAATTTTTCAAAAGTGTTCTGAGCTTCTTCAAAAAAGGAGCTTCCTTGATTTAAATCGTGCTCATTATACAGCGATCGTGGTTTTTTGAGGCCCTCGATGTCTAAACGCAGTCCGTGTTTGGCCAATTTGGGCTGGATGATCTCTGCTTGTTCGAGCAAATGGGTGCGGGTTTTCTGATAGGCATGTTCAGCCACCTTGTGACGGTTCGAGAAACTGAATATGTTCGAGAAGAAAACTTCGTCATCGTCCATTCGGGGTTCAATCAGGATGGTGTCGGCATCGGGATAAAACATTTTGTACCGTTCAAACCCCGTCTGCATCCTGGAAAATACCAAGACACGGAATGTCTGCGACATTACTGCGGGAAGTCCGTAATCGTTTAAGTGTTTGCCTTCTCCTTGTACTTCACCGGAACGGGTGTTGATCGGCACGATTGGATTGATACAAAACAATAATTTAACGCCTTCTTTCAATGCCGCAGATGCATGGACCGTGCGGCGAGCAACGCCATCTATGTAATATTTTTTTCCGATTTTTATAGGAGTGTACAAACCGGGTAAGGCCGTACTCGCCTGAACAGCTACGGAAATGGGTACCTCATCAAAGCCCGTTTCCCCAAAACTCACCAATTCCGCTGTGTCTAAGTCGGTGGCAACAATGCGCAATTTTGCTTTGAGCTTTCGGAAATCATTGCTCCTCCCCACTTTAGAAAATACAAACCGTAGGTACTTTTCTAAGTTTTTATTGTCAAAAATACCTGCTGGGATAACCCTGCCGAATCCCCCCAAGGATCCCCAAAGAGACCATTGGGTAGGGTGCTGGAAAAGGTATTCTACCGACTTCCAGACTGCTTTTGGAATATTGGAAAGCCGCTGGATATATTCGTCTATGGCAAACCCAAAAAGTGTATTGGGCTCAAAGTTTAATTCGGCTTCTTCTGCATGGCCTACCACTGCTTTGCTAAGCGCACGCACGGTTACCCCATTTGCCAAACAGGACGTCAGGAGTGCACCGGAACTGATGCCTACATATGTGCTCATCTGATTCAGGTCTAATCCGACAATGGCATCTTGTAAGGCGTTAAGGGCGCCAATTTCATAGATAGCACCTTCTACCACACCTCCTGCGCAAGCCAAGCCAAGTCCACTATAGTCAATGGTATCCGCTCCGTTGGCGGCAGAATTCGGAACGTTCATGGGAAAATTGGGTTTGTGGAAACGTTTTTCCAGAGGAAGATAAAAAAGGCGGACCTATTCCGCCCGCCTTTCACTTCAATTTAGTTGAAACGGTTGCTTAGGGGCACTATACAACAACCTCAACTTTTACTTCTTCAACTTTCATTGCTTTCGTCGCTTTTTTGGGTGCAGGCACTTCTTTGGTCGCTAATAATGCGGTCAGTTGGTCCACCTTGTGGGTCAGTTCGGTAACTTGTACATTGAGGGTTCTCACTTCGCCTGAGGTGGGTACGCCAAAACGGGTAAGGGCATCTGTCACCACATCTTGTACCGGAGAAATCATTTTCTCAACCGGATCCAAGATGAACTTGGTGGCTTCTTTTTGCCATTTGGTGGCCTGCACTTGCATATCTTCTATCCATTTTTTGATTTCCGCAAGGGCTTCTTGCTGAAGTGACTCCCCCTTGTCAATCAGTTTATCGGCATAGGCTTCGCCTTCCTTCATCAGGTCTTGGGCTTCTTCGTCCAAATTCATTGTGCGGCGTTGAAGGGCTTGCATGTAATCGGCTACTTCTTTGCCTTTTTCTGCAAACATGTCAAACATTTTATTGCCTTCTTCCTGCGCAACGGCAAAGGCACCGAGGCCAGCAAAATAAAAATCACGGCTTTTGTCCGCCAACTCGGTGGCCAATTTGTTGATGTCGAGGGTATTCGGGGTCGGTTTCATGGTTAGACTCCAGTTTATTATGAATTTGATGGTTTTTTTTGAACTTCTGCGGCTGGCAAATCGGTTTGTGAGACCAATTTCGCTACGGTTTCTTCTAATTGTTTTAGATGGGTGCGCAACTCTTCCAGTTCCGTTTTTTCTTTTGGCGTTGGAAGCCATGCGTTTAGCTGATGCAACGAGGTGTTTAGCAAGGTATCCACATTGGTACGGATGTGACTAACGCTTTCTTCCAAAACCGAGGCGCCACGACGCACCAAGTCATGAAGCAAGTCCGTGGGTATGAGGCTGTTCCCCTTTTTTCCTTCATCCAAGATGATCTGGGTAAGGGTAGCATTTGTCAAGTCATCCCCAGAAACATTGTCTAAAACCTGAATGGTTTCACCTTTTCGAACCAATTCGGCCAATTCAGGTAGTGAAACATATTTGCGTGCTTCGGTGTCGTAAAGTTTCCTGTTTTCGTAACGTTTGATGATATGGGGTGTCATGGCCGAATCTTTTTATTACAAGATACGCTTACCATGACGCGTTGCGCAATATAAAATTAGACGCGTTGCGTTAAGAATTGATGATTCTTTGATGCGGTGCGTTAGGTATTGAGAGGTGATCTTTATTATGACATGGAACGGAGTCTTTGATGAATCGTATCAGCATTGTCGAAAATGTAGTGCAATGCTTTTTATTTATTCTGAACGTTCCAATTTTCGGTTTCCGGAAAAACGCCCGTTTTCCATTTGGCTGATGCTGGGATATGGTCTGGTGGGCTTGCTCAATGGTGGTATTATAGGAGTGTTCTTCGCTACCTTTTGGGCAGGCTCTGATCCACATCTGCAAGTCAAAACGGCACAACTTATCATCCTTTACTTCAGTGCCCTGGGACTTGGTTTAGGAATTCTGGCCTATGCGCTGGTGCATCTGTATGGCCAAAGAATGGGTTACCATCCTCCCAATACCTCGTATCAACCCCCTGAATGGGATTTGCAAAATTATTAGACATTATGTTACGCTAACTTTATAAGTATATGCGCGAAGCTATGAAATACGATCACTGGTCAACAATGCCCGGTCGCTTCTTAGCCATGACAGGGCACACGCTCTAACAAGTTAATGCGTTGTTTCCTTTTTTTGAACAAGCACATCAAGCCCACTTCAAAACGTTTGATCTGAATGGAAAAGGACAAAATAGTTATCGAAAATTTGTCCGTTACTCCAACAGTCCTTCGCCAACGATTCAAGAGCGACCTGTCTTTATCTTGTTTTACCTCAAACTCAATCCTCTACAAGGAGCACATACCGATTCGATTTGTTTCGTCTTACCCAAAAACAATGCTCACAACTTACTCATGGCCTACATATAGCTCTGAAAAAGGTGTTGGTTCTTGCACAAACAATGCCTTTTAGAACGGATGAAGCCTTACAATAAGTCTTAACCACAGTAGAAGATAAAACCTTGCTTAATAACTGTACGACGCGCAAAATACTACGTCCACAAGGTCGAGAAAAACAAGAAGTTATGTGTAGTGGTAAAAAAAACAGACATTGAAAAACGCAGTCATTACCCACTGTACTCTGTTATGTATTGTTTTTTTCCTTCGGTTCCGAATAAAATACATGATAAAAAGGTAGCAGATACCTATTACACGATTCCATCAGGATTTATGGTATGCCAAGATACGGCTTATCAAGGTTTGGTGCCCGATGAAGGCAGGATTCATCAATCAATCAAAAAACCTTGTCGTCAAGGATTGAACAGCGAACAAAAAGCGCTCAATCGAGAAATATTTCGTACACGAGCGCATGTCGAACACGCCATTGGAAGCATAAAACGTTTGCGTATTCTCAAAGATGGATGCCGATTAAGAAAGAACAATTTTGTAAAAAACGCTTTCGCTACTGGGGCAGCATTTACACAATCTCATAACCTCAATTACACCACTTCAATACCCTAAAATAAACTGACATAATGTCTATTGATGAGGTCTTATTGTTTATAAAGACGAATTTAAGTTCAATTAAAAAAACACTGTTTAGCACTGAACCCGCCATTTTGCCACACGACCGAAGTAATTAGCTAAGTAAACTGATATTACTTGCTGTTTTTATTTGTTTTCAATTTTTCTTAATTCTTGTTGGGCATCTTCTTTAAGCCAGCTGTATTTTTCTGTTTGTATTGTACTCCAGATATTGATTGCAGAATGAAAATCATTTTTTGCTTTTTGATACTCTTTTGTGGTCGAATATATTTTCCCCCTTTCAAAATACAAATATGCTTGACCCGTTTTTTGAATTAAAAAAGTGTACGTTTCAATAGCATTATTATACCTTTTTTCTTTCGTTGCTAGTTTAGCTTTTTCTACTTCTGTGTCTTCATTAAATGAAAACGCAGAAGTAGTGTTTTGTGTTGTATTTGTTACTGTTTTAAGTATATTATTTTCAAAATATCCTTCCTCAATTTTTCCATTCATGTAAGTGTATTTCCCATAACCTGTTCTATAGCCATTTTGCCAATCACCAATATAAATATCACCATTGGCCCATTTATAAGTCCCTTTTCCGTGTCGGTTATTATTTAATAAGTCGCCAGTATAAGTGTCATTGCCATATTTATAAACCCCGAACCCTTTTGTTTGCTTGTCATTTAACCACTCTCCGTCATACATTTCACCAGTTGTCCACTTCATTTTTCCTTTTCCAGTCCTTTGTCCATTTACAAAATCCCCTTCATAGATTAAGGCCGTATTATTTGCCCATTTGTAAACACCTTTTCCAGTCCTTTGTCCATTTAGCCAATATCCTTCATAAGTATCTCCATTAGTCCATTTATGCAAGCCTTTTCCGTGATATTCATTGTCTTTAAAGTCACCTTTGTAGAAATGGTTAAAACTTGTTGTCGCCTCACCTTTACCATTTGCTTTTCCATTTTTTATCTCGCCGCTATAGTAAAGAATTTCACCTTTGTAAGATGGCCTTTCAAAGGTTAATAAATTATTATTTAAAGGATCAGATTGTAATGCAGCATTGATATTTATTGTTTCTAATTCCTGTTTAGCAAGTAAAGCATAAGAACTATTGGGATATAATTTGATAACATTTCCCAAATCAATTTTAGCTTTATCTGAATTACCTAACTTTGAGTTAGCAAAGCCTCTATAAAAAAGGGAATGTTCACTTAGCGGTTCTTTAAAGTACTGTAATGCTTTGTCGTAATGTTTTTTTACTTCTATTTCATTTTCTTTTTCAGAGTATAAATAGGCTTGGTCGCAGTACCAATTTGCTAGTGCATTATTTGCATCGTTGTAAAATTCCTTAACGCCATAGTCATTGGTGAATTTATAATTCGGATTGATATTGTACATAATACTTGCATATTCTAATGTTTTTTCCCAGTTGAGCATTGTTGCGTAAGTTTCTGCTATTAGTTTGTAAGTAGTATATACATTTTTATCTGAACTTATAGAAATTGGTGGCTGCGACTCAAGGTAATATTTGAAATAAGATATTGCTTTTTCGGCATTGGTTGTCAATGCAGGAATGCCAATAATAGAAGTTAAAGGTGTTTCTTTTTGAATCTTTCTTAAGTAACATAGTCCAATATTAATGTTTACAATTTTGTCCTCTGAATTTGATAGTTTATGTACTACATAAGAATTAATTGCCATATCATAGTTGCCATCATTGTAATACATATCACCCTGTATTAAATAATCTTGATTGGTAGGTTGGGCAAAAATTTGTCCGAATATTGAATTTAAAAATAGAACTATAATAGATTTTTTCATCTGTTTTGCTGTTTAAATGGTTTGTTTTCAAACATAACAATTAACTTAGTTGTCTTATCCTTTTCGCTGTATTTTTTAGTGAAAAAAACTTGGAAGGGTTTCTCGATATTCTGTTTCCCTGATTATGTAGGTGTAACGCAACATCATTTTACAATACACACCTTTCCTTATCAGCGAGTGGAAGTTTAACCATATTTAGCCATTACAATATAAAACTTTCTAAAGTAAGGGTGCAACTTTTTCAGGAGGTAAATATTTTGGGAAAGTGTTCAAAAATGTGAAACAGGGGATAAACCCATAGAAGGAAAATGAAATATGTTATGTGGTTCTATGGGAAATAATTTGTGGAAGGTGTAGATGGGGTGCAGATTTGTATGTCTTCGGAGGGGGAGCATGGTGTAAAGTCTAAAGTGTCTGTTTTATTATCTGCGCTTCAGCTTGTTGCGCTTCCTTGCTTGTCTGTTCTAAAGTCAAAACCGCTCATGGCGAAATAACAGCATTCTGGGACCGTCAGGAGCGATTGCTAAAGGTTTTAAAAAATAATTTCTTATAATTAAACAAGTGTTTTTATATTTAAAATCCTTGTATGGATCAGCACTCAATCACGCTCACGGGAATTCGGATGGCCAAGCCGCCTTCCGAGGTTTCTTTGTACTTGGTGTTCATGTCCAAGGCCGTTTCCCACATAGAGTGGATCACATCATCCAAACTTACTTTGGCTTGTGCTGGATCGCTCTCTAAGGCGATATTGGCTGCTGTAATGGCTTTGATTGCCCCCATTGTGTTCCGTTCGATACATGGAATTTGCACCAAACCTCCAATGGGGTCGCATGTCAGCCCCAGATGATGTTCCATGGCAATTTCGGCAGCCATCAGCACCTGCTCTGGGGAGCCACCCAGTGCTTCCGTCAAGCCAGCCGCCGCCATTGCCGAGGAAACCCCGATTTCTGCCTGACAGCCTCCCATTGCTGCCGAGATCGTAGCACCTTTTTTGAACAAACTGCCAATCTCACCCGCTGTTAAGAGAAAACGGGTTCGGCCTCCATCGGTGGCATCACAGAAGCAAGTATAATACATTAAAACCGCCGGAATCACTCCTGCTGCTCCGTTGGTAGGTGCCGTTACCACGCGTCCGAAGGAGGCATTTTCCTCATTCACGGCCAAAGCAAAACAAGAAACCCATTTTAGGGTACTTTGAAAGGACTTTACCTGTCGGCAAATGGCATCCATCCATCGTTCTGGCGATTCAAAAGAACGGTCTCCGAGAAGTTTTTGGTTAAGTTTTGCCGCTCTCCGGCTCACCGAAAGCCCGCCCGGCAAAATGCCATCCGCATAACAACCTTTAAAAATACAGGCTTTCATGGTTTCCCAAATTCTATCCAAACCTGCTTGGATTTCGGAGGTGGTGCGCCACGTTTTTTCGTTTTCCCAAACCACCTCTGGGATAGTTCGTCTCATATTTTGGCAATAGGCCCGTAATTCGTCTGCACGTTCGATGGGATGGGGCAGTGCCACAAAATGTGCGGCATCTGCTTGGCCTTCCTGAACCACAAAACCACCTCCTACGGAATAGTAGGTTTCCTCGAAAGTCTCTCCGTTTTCCAACCAAGCAATGAACGAGAGGCCATTCGGATGAAACGGCAGCGTCTCTGATTTCCGAAAAACCACATCGTCGTTATACGCAAACGGTAACGTGTACTCGCCATCCCAGACCAAGGAAGCGCCGTTTTTAAGGTTCCTAAAACGGGCCAATATGTCGGACGTATTGCAGGTTTCTGGATCCTCGCCACACAACCCTAAGACAACCGCTAAATCCGTTCCGTGTCCGATACCCGTTTTGGCCAATGAGCCATAGAGCAGGCATTGTAACCGTTTGGTATGGTAAAAAAAACCTCTTTTCTTACATGCTTGGGTGAATTGCTGTGCCGCCCGCCAAGGACCCATGGTATGGGAGCTGGAAGGCCCGACGCCAATCTTAAAGATATCGAAAACGCTGATAGATTCCATTTGCCACTCCGAAGGATAGGGGTTCCTGATGCTCTAAACTAAGGTGATTTTCTGTAGGGTACAACTACACCAATTGTAGAACCGGTCAAGCGTTCCGTTAGACTTTTATGAACCGTATGTTTGTGTTTGTTTGAATGGAGAAAATGTATTATTTTAAAAAGTTCAAAACAGCAACTGATTATTCCACGTTAAACATAGGAGACCGACTCATGCCATGCGGTAAGAAACGGAAGCGCCATAAAATTGCGACGCACAAACGGAAAAAGCGTCTTCGCAAGAACCGTCATAAGAAGAAGTAACGGTTCTCCGTGTTCGCAATAAGATCCAAAAAACTGTGAGGCGCCTCGCAGTTTTTTCTTTTTATATTGGGCAGAGGAGTGGATCAATCCGTTTTTCAAAGCGTTTTGACTCAAAATAGTGACTTTTGTACCAAACACCTTTTAATCTATAAAGCTATGTCGAAAGAGCGAAGCAATGGGCTTTTGGGCTTTCTTGTCGGAGGCGCATTAGGATTGGCCGTTGGGCTGCTGATTGCGCCAGAACAAGGTGAGAAATTGCGCCGCAAAGTGGCGTATCGCGTAAAGCAAGGCGCCCAACAAATTAGTGCCTTGCTGGAAGCAGTCAAAGAAGAAGAGGACATGGAGAGTGTCGCCCGCCGCGATGCACAAGAAGTAGTGGAGGTGACAACCACCGAGGCCCAACAGCTATTGGCCGAGATGGACGAGGTGATGAACTCCGCACGCATGGCCAAGAATGCGGTGAAGGACGCGACCTTGAACTAAAATGCCTGGTTTTTGTGTATTGATTCCTCCAGCAGAGGGGAAAGCATCCGGTGGTTTGGAGCCAAATGGGCATCCACATCCCTTTGAGGGTGGGTTTTCCTGTTTGCGCCCGGCACGTGAAGCGTTGTATGATCGGCTGTTAACCGTTCAAAAAAGTGGTGTTGCACTGGATAAACTTTTTGGCGTTCGAGGTAAAAACCTCATAGACGCCATCGTGGCCAATGAACAACTTGCACATGGCCGAGTCCTTCCAGCATTAGATCGGTATGCTCCTGGCATTATGTATCGGTCGTTAGATTTTGCCACGCTTCCACCAGAGGTACAAACGCAGTTATTAGAACACACCCTTGTATTTTCGGGATTATTTGGTCTTTTACGAATAGATGATTTGATCCCCATGTACAAACTCAAGATGGACGCAATTTTGGGTACGTATGGGCGGGTCTCTGATTTTTGGAAGCCGTTTTTACAACCCGTCCTACAGGCCGAAATGGCAGATAAGACGGTTTGGGATTTGCTTCCTACGGCCCATGCGGCGGCTTGGACAGACAGTGGGGGGTATCGCTACCGGGTACAGGTTGCTTTTTTGGAAGAAAAAAATGGCCGTCGAAAAACCGTTTCGCATGGAGTAAAGCCGTTGCGCGGAGAATTAATCCGTTACCTTGCCATACATCGGCTCACAGTACCGACCGACCTCCGATATTGGATACCTGAAGCTGGTTTTCAGATGGATGCCGATGCCACACAAACCAGTTCCGATGGAAAAAGAATAACCCTCGTTTTTGTAAAATAACCCCGTGTAAACGCGATTCGAGATGAAGAAGCCCGTTATTATTGGCATCGCAGGTGGTAGTGGTTCTGGTAAAACAACCGTACAACGCCGCGTTATGGAGAAGTTCTCGCCAGATATTGCTGTTTTAGACCACGATTCCTACTATCGGGACCTGAGCCATCTACCTCATGAAGAACGCACAAAAGTAAACTTCGATCACCCAGACTCATTAGAAACCGAGTTAATGGTCCGACATGTGGATTCGCTTCTGAAGGGGTTTGCCGTCGAAAAGCCAACCTATGACTTCAGCAATCATAGCCGTGCCGACAAAGTAGAGAGAATTACGCCCAAGCCTGTTATTATTGTGGAAGGGATCCTAATTTTTGCAGAGCCAGCATTACGTAAACGCATGGATTTGCGGGTGTTTGTAGATGCTGACCCTGATATTCGCCTTATTCGTCGGATTCGCCGGGACATACATGAGCGTGGGCGTTCTATCGAATCTATTTTAACACAGTACGAAAAGAGCGTGCAGCCTATGTATATGGAATTTGTAGAACCTTCCAAACGCTTTGCAGACATCATTATTACCCGTGGCGGTCACAACGAAGCAGGAATTTCCATGCTGCTTGCACACGTAGAGCAACTTGTGGCCACCAATGTCTAAACATCAGGTCATGGTTTATCCTGCCAAGTCCTACGGTTTCTGGTGCTTGCAAACGCCTCGGTGGTCTAAAATAAATAGGGAAAGATTTGGCCGAAAAGTAGCCCCGGCACTGCAAAGAAGTCCAGAAAAAGCATACGTTACAATTTCGTGATCTTTCCTTCATCTGGCCGAAACAAGGACGTGCAGTTTCTCTTAAAATTGTTTGGTATATTTTCAGCACCCCTTTTAGATGCTAAATCCCCGCATCCTTGACGACATACCCCGCTACACCACCTCTTCGGATTGCCTTTATCGTCCAAGGTGAAGGCCGTGGCCACATGGTTCAGGCAATTGCACTTCAGAACATATTCAAAACTGCCGGACATCAAGTTGTGGGCGTATTGATTGGCCGCTCTCACCGACGAAAGTTGCCAGTTTTTTTTGAAACTGCTTTTGAGGGTCGTTTACATCATTTCGAGAGTCCCAATTTTATCACCGATGAGGCGGATAAAGCGATTCGGGTGATGGCTACCATTTTCGATGGGGTTTGGAATGCCCGAACATATTTAAAAAGTCTCCGACAGATTCATGACACATTGGAAGACCTAAAGCCAGATCTGGTATTCAATTTTTTTGACCTGATGACCAGCTTCTATGCCGTCCGGTTTCGGCCAAAATTTCCCATTATCGGTATTGCCAATCAGTTCCTTTTGCATCATCCCGATTATCCGAAGCCCAAGGGAATGCTAAAAGATTGGTTGGGGATGCGTTTATTGGTTTGGGCCTCCAGTTGGTGGAATCAAGAGAAATGGTGTCTTTCTCCGGTCCCACTGGCGGACATTCGCCGAAAGCGCCTTGTGGTTATGCCTCCGTTATTGCGAGAAGATGTACAAACTCTGACAAAAACGGCCACAGAAGACTTTGTGCTGTCATATGTAATTAATAATGGATACGCACAAGACTTGTTAGAGTGGCATCGGCAGCATCCAGATATTAAGGTACATTGTTTTTGGGACAACCCCAAAGTACCGCCCGTGTACCAACCCCATCCGAACTTTACCTTTCATCAGGTGGATGCTCAGTTATTTTTAGACTACTTAAACCGTTGTAGAGGGCTTGCAGGGACGGCGGGTTTTCAGACCACTTGCGAAGCGATGTTTTTGAAAAAACCTTTTATTGCAACGGCGGTTGCGGGCCAATATGAGCAGGCGATGAATGCCTATTTTATCGAACAAATTGGCCAGGGTATTCATGCACCCAGGTTGTCATTAGATTGGTTTGCTGAAAACAAAGACGCTGGTTTGCGTCCGCATGTAGATGCTGCATGGCTTGTGAACCGAAGCCGATTTGTAGAGCGGTTGGCTCAGGTGGCGAATAAATAAACGGGGTTTATTCTACCTTGCTTTGATGAATGTCAAAGTGCGAACAGGATTACATGAATGAATAAAAAGTGACAAGGCAAATTTGATGCTCTAAATCCGCTTTGGTATGCAATTAAGGTGCACACCATATGAGCAAAACTATTCTCTACTTTACGATGACGAGTATGCTCTAAATCAAATACCGAAGTTAAAATGTCATTCACCGACTCGATTACCCCGCGCTTTTTCATTAAGGTAACGTTATTGAGTGCCACAAGCACTTTTGACTTCTTCATGTTTTTACGAGGTTTTACCAGTAGATGCAACCCTGGATCGTAAAACGTAGAAAATAATATGGTCTGATATCATGAAGTTTGAAGCCAAAGAACTACCCCATAGACGATTTGCCTTTTTGAGCTAAATTTTTAAATACTTGATGCTGATCTTTGCGTTTTAGGCGGCATAAAGGTAGTTTTTTTGAATCAATGAAATAATTTCCTGTGCGGATACTTTTGCTACAAGTCCACATCAGCCACAAGAGTAAAAGCGGAGATACCCAAAAATGTAAAGTAAAAAAATATGGTATTGTGGTGCTTTAGGAAAGTATTGTTTACCTTCTGCCCGAATAAAATCGTCGTAATAATACGTGAAATTCTTATATCCTGAATAGTGGTCGAAGACCAAAATGGTTGCCATTTCAGATCCCTTTAAGGTTTTGCTTGATTTGTTAGAAGCCGGATTTAACATAATAGGCAAACAATGTTGTTGTAATTATGTTTGGTAAATTTGTAATAAATCATCTACTTCAACATATAGATTTACCACAAAACTTTCTTTATCTTGTAAGTATATTGGGGAGAAGGTTTTATGATTATGTCAATTGCGATTTCTTCACAACATAAGACCTTTCTCTTTTTGGTAATACCCGCAACCTTATGTTGTAACAGAAATTAATTTTGTCTATGTACTTGTAAAATGATAACTTGGGATTATTTACAAACTTAAGGAATTTAGACGAATCTTTTTTCGGTAAAGCAACAATATCAGAACATGGACTACACCCCATTTTTTAATCAAGAAATGGCTCCCTTGCCCGCAAAAGTGGCAGCCGCATTGAATGCTGGCGCTTTGCCCTGGGGCATCTTGCCCGATGTCGGCGATTTGTCGTTATTGGAAAAACCGGGTTACACTGCAGTCGAGTACGGCTACTCCATTGACCAAGACGGCAGCATCGCCGTGGCGGTGAAGACCGATATGCCCGGCGTCGCGCCCGCCATGTGGGACTGGTGGTTCGGCTGGCACGGCTCGCAGGACCTCCGCTACAAGCTTTGGCACCCTGCCGCACACCTCAGCGCCCGATGGGAAGATGGCCGGGACGATGCCTGCTACATCGGGCGCAATTCCATTATCAAGGAATACATCGGCAAAGACCCGTTGGATGCGGTCATTCAGTTCAAGTCGCCGCTGGAGTTTGGCTTCTCCAAGGAGTCCGTTAACCGCCCCGACAGGGCCGTTTATATCTGCGCCAAGCTCGGCCACCCCGACCTGCCCGTGGACTATGGCTACCTCGTCCACCAAGTGCGGGCCACGGAAAATGGTGCGGAGATGCGCTCCCGTTTTTTCATCGGGGGCAAATATGCCAGCGTTCGCAAAAAGGGTAAACTGGCGGAAATGGTCACGGACATCATTCGGAAATTCAAAAGCCTGCCCGACAATTTCGGGGCCGACCTGCTGCGCCACTGTGCCGAGGAGATGAACCACCTCGCAGCGTTTTTGCCCCAACTCTACCAGCAATACCACACTGACAATCAATTGGTTATCAACGGCGACATCTTTCACCGTTCGCAGGCTGATTTCAAAAAAATCATCCTCAGCAACCAGTACAATAAGGTGGACACGGGCCGCACCCCCGACATGCTCACCGAGCCACGCACGGTGGAGGACATCCTCCGCATTGTTCGCTACGCAAAAAGGGTGGGCAAGCGGGTGACGGTGCTTTCCGGCGGGCGCAGCTTCAGCGCCAATTCCATCCGCCCCGATTGCATCGTGATTTCCATGAAATATTTTGACCAATACAAGGTCAACAAGGAAGCCATGACTGCCGAGGCAGGCCCCGGCATTGGCGGCTCAGTGCTGCTGAAAGCGCTGTTCAAGATGGGCCTGTTTTTCCCGGCGGGGCATTGCACAGGGGTGTGCATTGGCGGCTTTTTGTTGCAAGGCGGCTACGGCTGGAACGGTCGGAAAACGGGCATCGCCTGCCAGAGCATCCTCGGTATGGACATCGTGACCGCCGACGGCGAACTCGTCCACGCCAGCGAAACGGAAAACGCCGACCTGTTCTGGGCGGCAAGGGGTTCGGGGCCGGGCTTTTTTGGCGTGGTGGTCAAGTTTTACCTGAAACTATACCCATTGCCACCATACAGGGCCCTTATTGCGCATGATTTTGCCATCAAGCACTTGGAAGATGTCTATCGCTGGGCCTATGAAGTGGGGCCGGAAATCCCCAAGGCCGTGGAGTTCCAGATGATGATGAACAAAAACATGATGAACATCATGGGGCCGGGCATCGAGGCGTTTGCGCCCATTTTCGCCGATAACGAGGACGAGTTTGAGGCGGCCAAGGCATTTATGCACAACAGCCCCATCAAGAAAAAAGCCATCATCGCCACGCCCGCTTTCAATCCCGGGATTGAGGTTTTTTATCGGGCAACGATGACCCACTATCCCGCCAACTACCACTACGGCGTGGACAATATGTGGACACATGCCTCCATTGACGAACTGCTGCCGCATATCAAAAAAATCGCCGAGACACTGCCCCCGTCGCCCTCGCATTTCCTTTGGCTCAACTGGTACCCCGACCCGCTGACCGTGGACATGGCGTACAGCAAGGAGGACAATATTTACCTCGCCCTGTACAGTTGCTGGAAAAGCGTCAAGGACACGGAAAAATACAATTTCTGGGCCGCCAACATGGTGCGGGAAATGCAGCACCTGTCATCGGGCATACAACTCGCCGACGAGGGCCTGCACAAGCGCACCGACCATTTTATGACGCCCGAAAACCTGAAACGGGTGCAGGAAATAAGGGCAAGGCGTGACCCGCACGGGGTGTTTTTTGAGTGGCATAGTAGGCCTGTATAGAGTCAGATACGTTCAAAATTTATAAAGCCCTTTAAGTATTTTAAGGGGCTTTTAATGTGTATCTTTCCAAAGAAAATGAGAAAATAAATAGCTAAACTTTATTTCACTACCGTGCTAAATTCATTACTTATATTCGGTGGAGAGGTTGGAAAAAATCACCCTAAGTCAGGATAATTGAAAAAGGTGGAATTGCTGACGGTATTTTTAAAGTCTTATAGGCTTTCCTATACCTAAATTCCTATTTATTTCATTATTTACATTGGTGTAATTAGAAAATTTTAGGTTCTATCATGGCTCATAAAACGTGTGTTTTTTTAGTTCGCCACCAAGCCCCAAGCCCCAAGCCAGTGATTAAGTCCCAAATTCCCCACCAACCGGCAACCACAGCCATCCCGCCAAGCCCGCTAAAGAAGGAGAAAACGAGGGCTAGCCCCAAGCCTGTATTGTGAATGGCAATTTCGATAGACATGGCGCGTCGGTCAGCCTCGGGAAGGCGAGCCAATTTTGAAAAGTAGTATCCGAACGCAAGTGCTGCACCATTGTGGAGAGCAATCAAAAGGAAAATGGAGCCGATAATATTGACGAAATGAACGGCATTGGCTGCCAAAGCGCCCATCAAAAAAAAGACAAAAATCAATAAAGAAGCTTTTCGGATAGGCTTTACGATTTTGGCTGTAAATGTCGGAAAACGGGTGCCTATCCACATTCCAAGAGCCAGTGGTGCACCGAGAATCAGCACAATTGAACCAATCATTCCTATGGGATCTAGTGCGATCTCACGCAATAAATGGCGAGCGGGTGGGTATAAGCTGCTCCAAAATGCAAACAAAGCGGGGGTGGCAATGATAGAAGCCACCGTCGAAACAGTTGTCATGCTAACCGAAAGCGCCGTATTTCCTCCGCTGAAATTGGTCAGATAATTGGATAAACTTCCACCCGGACAGGCTGCAACCAAAAACAACCCGAGTGCCATACTCGGTGGTGGTTGCCAGAACCAGACCAGCACAAAAGTAAATGCAGGAAAAATAAGGTATTGATTTAATAAACCTATAAAAACAGCACGCGGAAATGCAAGGATATTCTGAAAATCAGACAAGCGGATTTCTAAAGCAACACCAAACATAAGGAAAACCAAAATCGCATTTAACAAGGTAAGGGAAGCGGGCGAAAAGTTCAGAACAACCTGATCAATATCTGGCGGCATGGTTCACCTAAAGTTTATGGGTACAAGTGGAATCATTCATCGGAATCTACGGTATGTTGATGGCTTAGACAAATGGTCGTGGTCTGTATCAGGTACAGACTGGCCGCAAATGAACCAACTAAAATATGCTAGAAGCCTTTTCTTTTATCGAAACCTCTGGTGGCATTGAACAGTGGGTACACCAATCCAACGATTTACAGGTATTGTTGTACCCGGATGCCACCGCGCCTGTGGTGACCTTTATGGTGACGTATCGTGTGGGAAGCCGCAACGAAATACCGGGGAATACGGGTGCTACCCACTTTTTAGAACACATGATGTTCAAAGGAACGGAACGCTTTAATAAACAAGCCGGGACATCGGTATTTAATGTATTACAACGGGTGGGGGCCATGGTGAATGCCACCACTTGGATGGACCGAACCAATTATTTTGAACTGCTGCCCAAAGCCCATTTGCCCTTAGCGATGGAAATTGAAGCCGACCGGATGCGATTTGCCCGCTTGAGTCCAGAAGATGTGGCTTCCGAGAAAACCGTAATCTTAAATGAGTTTGACCGAGGTGACAATGAACCGACACAAAATCTGTATCAAACAGTGTGGAGTACGGCCTACTTGGCGCATCCATACCACCATAGCACCATTGGTTGGCGGAGCGACATCGAGCAAACCACGCCGGAAAAACTGCGGGCATTTTATGATACGTTCTATTGGCCTGATAATGCCACGCTTTCTATTATCGGAGACATAGACCGCGAACAGGCGTTGGCTTGGGTACATCAGTATTTTGGCGGCCTCCCAAAATCCACTGTTCCGCGCCCCGAAGTAACCATCAGGGAGCCACAACAACGGGGTGAACGCCGGATAACCGTTCGCAAAGAAGCCGAGTTGGGGTCTGTGATGATTGCCTTTAAAAACCCGGAAGGGCTACATACCGATAATGATGCATTAGACATGTTGGCTATGGCGCTTGGTTCGGGCAAAAACAGCCGCCTTTACCGTGCGCTTACGGATCAGGGGCTGACCGTCGCTGCATATGCGGCCAATTCGCGCCATCGCGATCCTGGATTGTTTTACCTATTTGGGTATCAGGCAATGGGGGTTCGTCATGCCAAAATTGAAAAAGCCATACTGAAAGTCCTTAAAGAAGTGCAGAAAAATGGCATTACGCAAGAAGAACTGGACCGCGCCCGCCAAAAAATCAAGACCTCGATGGCATTCGATAGGGACGGCTCGTACAATATCGCTTCCGAATTGAACGAAGCCATTGCTATTGGAGACTGGAAGTTCTACACTGAGTATGTTACCCGAATTGGGGCTGTAACGGTGGCAGATATACAGCGCGTTGCCCAAACATACCTCATCGAAGACAAGCGTACCATTGGTTGGCACTTGCCAAAATAAGCTGTATCCCAAATATTTTGAATCAGAAAAATATGTTTGTTCATAGAATTAAAACCCTTAAAACTGAAAATGCCACCATTTTTGCCCTCCCAACATCTGTCCGGGAGGTGGTTTCGTGGTACGGCTCTTTCTATTCCTTCCCAGAAGGCGACCACCCCGATCCAATGCTTTTACAAGAACTGATGGTGGCTATGTTGGATAAAGGAACCTTATACCGCGATAAGTTTGTGATCTCGGATGAATTAGAAAAACGGGGTGCACAACTTCAACTGTTCTCCGACGGTTTGCGCATTGGTTTCTTTGGGAGGTCACTTAAAGCCGACTTGCCTGCCGTGCTGGGTGTACTTGGTGAGCAACTGAATACCCCACAGTTCGGCCCTGAAGAATTTGACAAATTACGGCTACAAACCATCTCTGCTCGGCAACGCAGTTTGTCAAACACCCGATATAGGGCAGAATTGGGGTTAAACCATGCCCTGTATCCAGAAAATCATCCCAATTATAACACACCTGCCGAACAGGAAATTGCCCTTCTGGAGCAGATGGAACTGGAACAAGTGCAAGCATATCATCAGAAGCATATCTCGGCCAATCAATTGATTATCAGCACCGCTGGAGATGTGGATCCTGATGGTTTTGCAAGCTTGGTTGATCAGGTTTTTGGGGATTGGCAGGTGGAAAACCGGACTTCGACTTTTGCGACCTTGGGCAATATCAATCCAGGAAAAACAGTAACGGCACTCAAAGACCGCCAAAATTTAGATGTCATGATGGGCGTTCCGACGCCCGTCACCACACAACATCCCGACTATTTGGCCTTGTACTTGGGGACATACATTCTGGGGGGGAATTTCTCGGCACGCCTCATGAATACGGTTCGGGATGAACAAGGGTTGACTTATGGCATCGGTGCAAGCCTTTCTGGCGTTACACAAGAATACGCAGGTTATTTTCAAATTTACGTTACGTTGAGCCAAGAAAACCTCGAAAGAGGCATTTCTGCTACCAAGGAGCAACTTCGTAAATGGGTACAAGAAGGTATTACCGAAAGTGAGTTGGCCGAAAAGAAAACCACGATTGCCGGAAAATACCAAGTGGAAATGGCGACGACGCACGGATTGGCCAGGGCCATGCAGCAAAATGCCGAAGAAGGGTATCCGCTTGATATGCTGGATGAGTATGTACCCAAAATTGAGGCCCTCACTGCGGAGGAGGTAAATCGGGTGATTCGTCAATACATCAATCCCGAAGACATACACTTATCTATAGCGGGGACTTTGCCGGAATCGTTGAATCGGTAAAATAGCATTAGAGGCTTTCGCGACTTCCGAGGGCCTTTTTTTGTGGGGAAAAGCCTTACAAAAAGACACACCAACGGCTTAATAAACAGGAAGTTGCGAGGTGTTATTTTTATTCGTAGTCCTAATTTTTTTACACCTTTCATGCTTGGCCAGATATGTACGCACTCTCTCCCCATATTGAGCCGCCTCAATTTCCTATCCCTGCTTCAACCGAAGAAGTAGCCGCATTCTTACGGCTACAAAATACGTTTGTCACACAATACCGAGATGCATTTCCTGATCCATTGGCGCCTAAAACCATTATTGTCCTGCCCAGTACCACATTAGACCAAGATATGCTCGGAACCATACCTGGAGAAATCCATTACGAAGAACGGATGCTTTCTCTGCTCATGCTGTTGCGTATGCCTCGAACGCATATCATCTATCTAACCAGTACCCCGCTTGATCCGGTCATTGTGGATTATTACCTGCATTTATTACCCGGAATTACCGGATGGCATGCCCGCCAACGTTTGACCTTATTAAGTTGTTACGACGCCTCTGCCAAGTCTTTGACCCAGAAAATTTTGGAACGGCCCCTTTTGATGGAGCGCATCCGACAATGCATCCCACATGGTCACGCCGCACACATTGCTGCTTTTAATGTAACACCTCTTGAACGAACCTTGTCAGTACGTTTGGGGGTTCCACTGTATGGCTGCGATCCGGAACTTATGTTTTGGGGATCGAAAAGTGGGAGTCGTATGGCTTTTCGTGAAGCAGGTGTGGACATGCCGCCGGGTTTTGAAAACCTAAGAAGCGAACTGGATGTGGTAGAGGCCATTGTTGAAATTAAACGCCAATTGCCCGAAACCCGCAAAATGGTGGTTAAAATGAACGAAGGCTTCTCGGGAGAAGGCAATGCCATTGTCCATTTAGAACAAGCACCTTCCGATGCTTCATTAAAACAATGGCTGAAGCATTACCTGCCCAAACACCTAAAAATAGTGGCCCCACATTTAGATTATGCGGCTTATATGGCGAAAATTATTGAACTGGGCGGGATTGTAGAAGTCTTTGTTGAAGGAGAGGTGAAGGTTTCTCCTTCTGTACAATGTCGAATTAATCCGCTTGGTGAGGTGGAGGTGGTTTCTACACACGATCAGGTCTTGGATGCGGCAACCGGACAAATTTTTCTGGGTGCAAAATTTCCTGCCGATCCCGAATATAGCCGCGAAATTGCCCGAAATGGCTTGGCCATAGGAAAAGTACTACAGTCCAAAAACGTGATGGGGCGCTTTGCGGTGGACTTTATTTCGGTAAAACAGGGCAATTGCTGGAAACATCTCGCTATCGAAATTAATCTCCGAAAAGGGGGGACAACCCATCCTTATCTGATGCTCCAGTTTTTGACTGATGGGCGGTATAATCCACACTCCGGATTGTATGAGACCCTCAATGGACAAAATCGTTTTTATTTTGCCACCGATAACCTGAAGTCCCCGCATTATAAAGGCATCACTCCTCCCGATCTGATTGATCTGGCGATGTGTGAGAACCTGCATTATGAAAGTACCGACCAAGAAGGGGTGGTCTTTCATTTGATAGGAGCGCTTTCCGAGTTTGGAAAATTGGGTGTGGTCTCTATTGGTCGTACACCCGAACGGGCCGTGCATTTTTTTGAGAAAACCAAGTCGGTATTAGATACGGTTTCGGAACGATGGCAATAAAAACCCACGAAGCAAAAATCTAATAGATTGAATAATGTCTCTATCAAAAAGGGTCTGTAATATCAGCCATTCAACCGGATTCACCTTTTCTTTAATCCTGAAGACGAAAAATTCGCAACCTCACAAGCCTAAAGCGTATATTAAGGCACATAAAGCAACCGGCTCTATCAATCCGGTAATGCAATCCCTTCACCTATTTAAAATTTAATAAAACTATGAAAGGTGGTGCTATTCTTGCAATTGTTGTGGTGGCGCTCTTTGGTATGTGGGGCTGCTCTCAGTATAACGGCCTAGTAACAACCGATTCCGAAGTCCAAACCGCTTGGGCCAACGTACAATCGGCATATCAACGTCGTGCAGATCTTGTCCCGAACTTGGTCAGCACTGTGAAAGGTGCAGCCAATTTTGAACAACAAACCCTGACGCAAGTGGTGGAAGCACGGGCGAAAGCCACTTCTATCCAGTTAAAAGCAGAAGACTTGAATGATCCGCAGAAAATGCAGCAATTCCAACAAGCGCAGGCTTCGCTGAGCCAAGGCTTAGGGCGCTTGATGATGGTTGCAGAAAACTATCCGCAACTACGGGCGACAGAGGCTTTTGTAGGGCTTCAAAGTCAATTAGAAGGAACAGAAAACCGGATTAATACGGAGCGGAATCGTTACAACGAAGTGGTTCAAAACTACAACGTAAAGGTTCGGAGTTTTCCGTTGGTCATGTTTGCAGGTATGATGGGTTTCTCGGCCAAGCAGCCCTTCCAGGCAGATGCCAGTGCCCAAAATGCACCTAAAGTCCAGTTCTAACTTCTTTTGTTCCAAGGGTGGGGCCTGTTTTTGTGCCCCTCCCTTTCCATTTAGCCTCTTTCGACCATGCGTTACGCTTTGCGTTTGTTGTGCCTGCTGTTGTTGGGCATTCCGGTTTACGGTCAAAAAATCAACCTTAAGTCCACTGGTCCCGTCACCGACGCGGCCAACTTGTTTTCGGGTAACGAGCGCGAAATCTTGCGACAAAAACTAAATGCCTACGAAGACTCAACCTCGAATCAGTTTGTCGTAGTGACCATACCTTCTTTAGAAGGCATGGATGCGAACCAATATGCCACCGAATTGGGTCATGAGTGGGGCGTTGGAACAAAAAACAAGGACAACGGCGTGATTGTGCTGATTTCTAAAGGAGATCGGAAGGCTTATATTGCTGTAGGACGTGGCTTGGAGGCCAATATCACCGACTTTACCGCCAAACAAATTGTTCGGGAATACATGGTGCCTGCTTTTCGGCAGGAACAGTATTTCCAAGGAACGAATACTGCGGTGGATGCCTTAATATCGGCAGCCAGTGGCGCCTATCAATCTGATGGCACATCCTCTGATGACGACGATTTCGCTGGGTTGATTTTCTTCCTGTTTATTTTGATCCTTATCATTCTCTTTTTTGTAGTGGTGAGCAAGGCTTCGCGCCGAAATAGGGGTGGAGATGGTTTTGGTGGTGGATATGGTGGTGGGCCTATTATCTTCGGAAGTGGCTGGGATTCTTCCTCCTCGTCGTCATCTGGGTGGAGTAGCGGCGGCAGCTCCGACTTTGGCTTCGGTGGGGGAGACTTTGGCGGAGGTGGCGCTGGGGATAGTTGGTAAATCTTAGACTCGATACAAGAAACGGCGGTATTTCAGAAATGAGGTGCCGCATTTTTTTTGACGAAGTAGGGGTTTTGTTGTAACTTAATTCGTAAACTAACGATGTTATTCAAAATTTAACAATGGCAATTTCTAGATTAGAAAGACTCAAAATGTATTTGGCAGAGGACCCAACCGATGCTTTTACACAATTTGCAATCGCACAGGAATACCTGAAAATGGGTGATCTAATGGCTGCGCGGACGCAATTTGAAGCCCTCGTCGAAGGGCATCCGGGATACGTCGGGACATACTACCATCTGGGTAAACTGTATGAGAAGTTTGGTGATCGCGAAAAAGCGGAGGCGACCTATAAATTAGGCACGCAAGTTGCTGATAGTCAATCTGCGATGCATGAACGTGCAGAATTGCAAAACGCGCTAGTTTCTCTACAGCTTAACTTTCATGATGATGATTAAACAACAGTTATTCGCTCGGCACACCGTTTTGGGGGCCATAATGTTTTGTTTGTCTTTTGGGATGGCATACGCCCAGATCTCGGTTGATGGAACAAAACATATTATCCAAAAGGGTGAAACCTTGTATTCGATTGCCAAAAAATATGGTCTGTCCTTAAGCGATTTGCGTCAACTGAATGGCCTTAAAAATTTTCGCTTGGATGCAGGCGGGGTGCTAAATATTAAAAAAAGTACCTCGACCACAGGAAGCGTTCCCGTCTCAACGGCAGAGCCTATTCCATCGGCTTCGCCTTCTACAAGCAGTACAGCCACTGCCCCTGCTGTTCCAACCACTACGGGTGCGGATAAGGTGATGCATACTGTGAAACCAGGTGAAACACTTTATTCCATTTCGCGTCGGTACGGCTTGAGTGTTGATAAGTTGAAAACGATGAACAATCTACCCGATAACACGGTGAAGTTGGGGCAAGTACTGACCATTGAAGGAGTGAATTTAGAAACAGTTGCCCGGAAAAGCGTGCAACAACGATCGGTGGCAGCCTCCACAATCAATTCGCGTCGGACTGGTGGCATTGTGGGCGTTGATGACCAATCTGATCCAGCGGCGACCAATCCCCGCCGCACCGGTGGCATTGTGGGCGTTGATGACCAATCTGATCCAGCGGCGACCAATCCCCGCCGTACCGGTGGCGTTGTGGGTGTGGATGATCAACAAGTGGCGCCACCTGGATCCTATATTGTAAAAGCGGGAGACACGGTTTTTTCCATTGCACAACGGCATAAACTGACCCCGGCAGCGCTACGGCGTTTAAATGGTCTCCGGAATGATAGAATTACGGTTGGGCAGGTGTTAAAAGTAGTGACCCCTGCGGCTTCTGCTTCTCCGAGTACCTCCTCCGAGGCAACACCAAAGCCGACAGCCCCTGCGCGGTCGGCTACGGTGGCGCGTTCAACGAGCTTGCCGGGACAAACAAAAGCAGGCAAAACACATAGCATAAACCGTGGTGATACCTTTTATAGCATTGCCACCAGTTACAACATAGCCGTAGCAGATATATTGGCGGCGAATCCGGGGACGTGGGCAGGTAAAAACCTCAAGCCCGGCGAGGTCATCCAATTACCCGCAACGTCGGGCAAATATGAGCGAAAGCATGTGGTTCAGGCAGGTGAGGGTATTACAGAGATTGCCAACAAATACAATGTGTCCGCTAATTCTATCCGAGTTGTCAATAGTACTGGAAATATTTTGAAAAAAGGACAAGTATTACGCATCCCAAATAAAGAACAAGGTATTTCGTTTGCTTCGGCACTGAAAGGAACCATCCAAAAAGGAAAAGCAGTTATAGATACCCGTGCCAATGGGACAGCCACCAATTCGGGCGAAAAATTAGATCAGGATGAACTTACTATTTCCCATAAAAACTTGCCTATGAACTCGGTGGTTTTAATTTCGAACAAATCCAAGAATATGCATACTTTTGCGCGAGTGATAGATCGCACTACCAGCGGTGCGAATCTGGCATTGGTTTCTCCTAAGGTGGCGCAGGAAATAGGGATATCGGGAAGTGGAGAAATAGAACTTCGTCTGGTGAAAAATGGGAAATAACCAATAACCGGATTCAGGGACGCCACCTATAAGCTGTTGGCTCAATGGCCCTTTGAATGGCCAAAATACCTTCCAAGTGGTCATATTCATGCTGGATTAATTCAGACAACGCTCCTTCTATTTGCCACATTTGTGCCTCCTGATGTTCATTTTGGAAGTGAAGGGTACAACGGTTATGCCGTTTTACACGCACCAATAAATTTGGAAAGCACATACAGTCATCCCACAATTCAAACATTTCCTCGCTAAGTTCGGATAGTTCCGGATTAATGATAACTATTGGATGGTCAATGTTTACATAAATTATTCGTTTCATGATGCCCAATTGAGGTGCTGCAATTCCACGAAAAACGCCATATTGGGCTTTGAAAGCTTTCAAAACTGCATCTAATTGTGCAACCATATTGGGTACGTCCAGCCAGTCGCTTCCAATAATCGGCGTACATTTTTCATAAAGCCTTGGGTCGCCAAGTAATAATACCTGAAGAGTTGACATTTTATCGGTGGTTAACGTTCTAAGGCGCGGTACATATACCAAGAAGCGACACTTCGGTATGGCCGCCAACGTTCAGCAAAAATGCGTATTTCGGCAGGCTTGGGTAAATCCGCGTGGCCATATGTTTTCTGGAACCCTTTTTGTACACCCAAGTCGGTAGCAGGTAATACATCCGGTCTTCCCAGATCAAAGAGCAACATCATCTCAACCGTCCAAGGACCAATGCCACGAACTTTTGTCAGGGCTTCGATAACCACCTCGTCGGACATGTTGCGGATTTGTGCCAAAGTTGGAATTTCGTGATTAATGGTCTTTAAAGCCAAATCGTGAATGGCCCGGACTTTGGCATGGGAAATACCAACACCACGAAGGGCGTCGTGCGGCGTCTTGAGGATTTCTTCGGGTGTAGGATGGGCGTGTGCTGAAAAAAGTGACCGAAACCGCCGATAAATGGTTTCTGCTGCTTTCCCGGAAAGTTGTTGATAGATTATGGATTCGGTCAGCGCCTCAAATACGGATGGCAGTGGTTTTGGCAATACCAAATATGGCCCAACTTGGTGCATGAGGGTAGCCAAAATAGCATCTTGTGCGGATAAATAGTTGACTGCACGTATGGCATCGAAAGGTAGCATCAGTTTAAGTGTATCTTGGGTAGATTCGCTTGCGTGGTTAAGAGAAAGGTAAGGGGGTGAATTTGATATTCCATGAAATTGGTGAGGGGCAATTTCTCTAATAATTGAGCAACAGCCGCTTCATCATTTGCATTGATAAGCGCCCAAAGTTTGGCATGTTCCATCGAGAGGGTATAGGTAATGATGTGACCCATTACCATAAACTGATGTATTTTCAGCCGTTGTTCTGGAATCAGCGAAATAAACGTTTCGGTGAAGGGTTGGGGCAAATCAAATTCTACCATGTAGTGCATAGACAGGAGCGTTTAGGTGGACGTCATTACCAGCAGTGGGGTAAGAAACCACATAACCATTTAAAAGGTTTCTGCTTGTAATACAATTGCTGTGCGGTCGTCGCTTTGAGGGGCCGTATCAGCCCATTGAAGAACCGCATCCTTGATCATGGAAAGGGCTTGGGTCGCATGAGGAGTGTTTGCCGCTACCAGTGTCTGAAGGAGGCGTTGCACTCCCATCTCTTCATGATTAGGATTCAGGGCTTCGGAAAGGCCATCTGTATAGAAGAAAATGCGGTCACCGGGTTGGAGACGAATACGGCCTTGTTCGTATGGTACATGTTTTAAAACACCCAAGAGAGGCCCGCCCGTTTCAAGTCGTAAGACCTCGCGTCCAGAACGGAACCAAATGGGGGCATCATGTCCGGCGTTAACGAAAACAAAAGTTTGATCACGTAAGTCTAAAATCCCCCAAAAAAACGTGATAAACTTATCCGAATCGGTATTGTCGGTAATCACGGCATTGAGCATTGCTGTTGCTTGGGCCAGGTCGGAAAGGGCACGGGTGGCCAATTGGAACTGAATGCCTGCTTGTAAATGGGACATCAACAGGGCAGCGGGCATCCCTTTTCCGGTAACATCGGCAATGGCAATTAAAAAACGATGTTCGTCTAAAGGTCTTACGTCAAAAAAATCACCACCCACATGCCGTGCAGGTTGGCTCCACACATCTACGCTCCAATCGGGAATGGATGGCAATCTTTGAGGAAGAAGCCTGCGTTGGATATTACTGGCCAAACGCATTTCCTCTTCTAATCGCTCGTTTTCAAGGCGCGTGGCAAGCAAGGAAACATTTTCGAGAGAGGTTAAGGTAAGTTGACCCAAAGCGGTCATGAATTCTATATCGGTCTGGGTATAAGGCAACTGAGAGGTTTTGTCTCCGAGGCACAAGACACCGCGCGTCTCGTTCTGGATGCGAAGTGGGAGGATCAGCCGAAGCCCCCTTTTGGAAAAAGACTCCCATTGCAGTTGGGGATTAGGCAACAGCACCAATTCTTTTAATTCGGATAAGGCTTGTATTTCGGAGGCTTGGAGCGTTATGTTCAACCCTTTGGCAATGACAGGCGAAAACTGAAATGGGGTATCTGTTGTATGTTCTTTAAGAAGAAAAGCGAATTGGCGGATCATTAGGTGGCCCATCAATGAAAATCCCAATTGTTTCAGAACTTTTTCTTTGCCTTGGGTGGCGCCAAATCCGGCTGCTAAATCAAATAACGTATTTAGTTGCTGGATTTTAAGGGCGAGGTCTTGGTTGGCCGTTTGTAGTTCGGCAACCATGGCAGCATTGTGCACGGCTACCGAAGATATATGAACCAAGGATTGTACAAAAGAAGCTTCTTCTGGCAAAAATGGTTGCTTGGTTACTTTCTGGCCAAATCCAACAAATCCAAGATGTTGTTTTCTTGCAGTAAGGGGAAGGAGATAATGGATGCCCCACTTTTTGAGGGGGACGGGCGCTTCTGAAAGGCCGGGGGCAGGAACGGGGAAAAGGTCGAAACCAAAAGCCTCTGTTTTGTCTATGTGATGGATTCCTTGTGCCGAAGCAATGGTATATACCTGATGAACTGGATGCGATAAAAGGGCAATACTCCGGGTGACGAGTAATTTGCTCATGGCGGTTCGGAGTAGATTATCGAGAATAAACCCAATTTCGAGCGAGTCGTTCAGTAATGTACTGGTTTCGTAGAGGGCAAGGAGGTCAAACTTTTCACGCATAGAAACTCCTTAGAGATGAATTACTTCGGCGGAAGTGGGTTTCCCTCCCCAAACCTGAAGCCGTACAAGGGTTTTTTCCTTGTGCCAGCCCTGCATTCCGGCCGCTCCGGGATTGATGTAGAGCATGTTCTGTAATCGGGCGACCCGCTCAATCCGAAGGATATGACTGTGACCGCAGATGAAAACGTGTGGAGGCGCCTCCAATAAGGTAGCCCGAACGGATGAATCCCAGCGTCCTGGATGTCCGCCAATGTGGGTCATCCAAAAGGTGCAGCCCTCTATGCTAAACCGTTGATGTTGCGGAAGACGCTTCCTAAGTTCCTGTCCATCTATATTGCCCCAGACAGCACGAACCTCCGGGCCAATGGATGCCAACTGGTCTAATACGTTTGTATTTCCAATATCGCCCGCGTGTAAAATCAAGTCGGTTTCGGCCAGAAATCCAGCCAGGTCCGGATGAAAAAAATGGTGCGTGTCGGATAAGATACCAATCGTCATCGCAATTGTAGATTTGCGCCCAATCGGATAGCATCGTGTGCCGCACCCGTTTGGCGGAGAGGAATACGGAAATAAGGGGAAAACTGCCAGGTTGGGCGCAATAGGTTTAGGCCGACTTCTAAGGACATAAGGCCCCCTTGCTCCTTGATTGGCTTTTGGGGTGAACCTTCGTAATTCCGGCCCTCGATTGGCAAAATGTCCATGTTTCCTGCTGATGCCTTGAGAGAGACAAAGAGGTTGCTTGCTGCCGGATCAAAAGCAAAACGGTATGTCCGACTGGCGTGAATGCTCTTGCCGGATTTTCGTAATAAGGATTGTGGCATCCGACGACCTGTCTCTGGATTAACCAATGGCTGGTCGGAAAGCCCCATACGTTGATAACGGAAACCTATGGCAAACTCTGTAGAAAACATATTGCGGTATTTGGTTTCGGTATAGCCACTGATATCCACACCAGAGATACTGGGTTCCGAAAAGGGCGGTTGGATGGCAAGGCGGAAGGCAAAATGCTTATTATCGCTTTGCAAGTAATATTTGGTTGCCAACCATGCAAGGCCAATACGTCCGTTTCCCATGGCGGTTTGGCCCCAAATACCTTGCAGGTCTATATGTGAAGAAAGGCGTGCATCTGCGCGAAGTGCGAACTGGTATGCCTTGAGAACAGGCGTACGGGATGAGGTGGGCTGGGTAGGGATGCTGGAAATGGGAAGAACGTAACCGGGTTGGTACACCAATAACGTTCTTCCAGAAAAGCGGCTGTTAAAATCACGATCTGCACTTTCCGGTTGTCGTAACGGATCCGAAAAACCAATCCACGGCTGCGCCACGGTGGGAATGTCCCAAAGTGGCGTCCAGAATCCCATTAAGGTGATTAAGAAGGCCGACCGTTTGAAGAAGTGCATGATGTGGTGCATGGTTGGTTAAATAATAAGGGATTCTCCCGGCTTCATAATCATGCCGTTCATACCAGCCGCTGCCATGGCATTTTGCCAGATGGCCAGATCGGTAACGATGTAGGGAAAGGTATTATGATGTACGGGTACTACATTTTTGGCCCGAATCATTTTGGCTGCGCGGACCGCATCCGGTATTCCCATCGTAAAATTATCGCCAACGGGTAAAAAAGCCAGATCTATCTCGAAGTCTTCGCCAATATAGGCCATTTCGTTGAACAAATCGGTGTCTCCGGCATGGTATAATGTTTTTCCAGCCGATTGCAGGACAAACCCATTCGGGTTGCCACCATATGTTCCGTCGGGAAAGGACGAGGAATGTCTTGCATACGTTTGTTTGACCTTTCCCCATTCAAAGTGGGCCATCCCACCCGTATTCATTGGATGAAAATGCCCATAGCCCGTTTTGTTCTCTAAATAGGTACAGATTTCGTAATTAGCAATAAGAAGCGCACCCGATCTCTGGAGGATTTCCTCGGAGTCGCCCCAGTGGTCGCCATGCGCGTGCGTGACGAAGACCACGTCCGGCTTGAGGTCCGAGGCCCGAACATGACCTTCTGCAAGTGGATTTTCGCTCAGGAAAGGGTCGAATAAAAATGTGTGGGTTTCGGTTGTTGCCAAAAGGGCCGAGTGGCCAAAATAGGTTATTTTCATGGTGTGCAATATTTTGGATGTTGCGATAGGTAGGCTTAATTTAATCGAAAAAGGATGAAATAGGAAGCCTATTTTACAAGAAAACACAAGAGCGGGAGAGAGCCATCAAACAGGGCACTTCCGACCTATAATTAGATTCCTCTATTTGTTTTACCAACAGCCCTACATGAAAATCCGCCTACCTAAGTTTCTACTATATGTTATATGTGGCTATTTCGTTTGGACGGATGTTCTTGCCCAGGTGCGTGTTTGGGGAGTGGTCCGTGAAACAAGTGGCAATGCTCCTGTTTCGGGTGTTGTAGTGGCACTCATTAAACCAATAACGGGCGAGGTACAGTTTTTTGGTAGAAGCGATCTAGATGGGGGCTATCTGTTGGCAGATGTGTTGCCGGGTGAATATCGGATTCGGGTTGGCACGGTGGGGTATCGTCGGTTCGAGCGGAGTATATCCGTAGCTGGAGCCGATATTCGATATGATATTCGCTTAGAACCGGGCATTTTGGAAAAGGAAAAACCAAATCCGGGTACGTTTTTTAAGCGCGTTCATGATTGGTTGAAGAAAAGGCGTATCGTGAAAAATTTTAGGTGAACCAAGTGTACCTTGTGCCTGTCAATGAGGGAAATAATTAAGGATGGATGATTGAATTTTGTACATAAAAAAGCAATATTTTAAATAAGAACAAATTCAAAAGGTTATAGGTTGGCGAAAACTTAAGGGGAACTCAAAATAGTCAACTTCCCGGGCATTGCGTGGAGTAGAGTCGAGCGAAGCGACACACGAAGTAAATGCCCGTTTTTACAACATATTTGAGGACGAAAAATAAATTTTGGACTTTATCCTAAAAAATGGCCAGCATATAGAAAGAGATAAAACAATTAAATAAAAGTAGCTTAATTAATTGGTTTTTGTCCAATGGCTGCAAGCAAATCCGGCTGATACATCTCGCTAATAGGAATCCAAGTCTCGCCAATCATCAACCGTTGGTTACGAATGGCTGTAATATGACGGGTCGCGACGATAAACGATTTGTGAACCCTACAAAACGGAGGAGAAGGAAGTTTTTCTTCTAATGATTTTAGGGTCATACGGGTAATTAAAGGACGCTGTTGAGAGGCTAAGTGAAAGCGTAGGTAGTCCTTTTCACTTTCTACGTACAGTACGTCCGCCAAACGAATGGGGATGAGGGCATAATCGGCATTTACCCAAATCGTGTCTTGATGTATGGGCGGGTGGAGGGCTTTCGGTAAAGGGGGGGGTGTTGTGGAAATGACTACCTCCGACGGCGTCATGGTGTCTAAGGCTTTCTGGGCGGCCTGTAAAAAACGTTGAAAAGGCACTGGTTTCAAGAGATAATCCACTACATTGAGTTCATACCCCTCAAGGGCGTAATGGCTATATGCGGTGACAAAAATGACCTTTTGTTGTGGCCGTAAGCTACGAAGAAATTGTACACCAGTGATGCCTGGCAGTTGTATGTCTAAGAAAATCAAATCAATAGAGGAATCATTTAGCCATTGAAGGGCGTCAGGAATGGTGCGACAGCACGCTACCAACTCTAGAAATGGGACCTGCCGGATGTTGTCCTCCAACAAGTCAAGGGCTAAGGGTTCATCGTCCACAGCAAGGCAACGGAGGGTGGGCATAGGGGCGTTATTGGTTTAAGGAAAGTTAATGGGTTTTGGTAGTTCTTTTCGTTGGTACGCCTTCCAAATTTCAATCCATAAGACTCCGCAGGCGGCAGCAAAGAGGGACCTGAAAAGCTGCATTCCCGATATCGCTGCAAAGTCAAAAATATCGCGGATATTTGGAATCAACAATGCCATAATCAAAACGAGCAAGGAGAGTATCAGGATCAGGGGGATTAGATAATTCGGGTATCTAAGGGTTGTAAGCAAGCCGAAGTAAAAAGACCGATTTACCAAGGTGAGAAAAAGGTTGCTAAAAATGAGCGTCGAAAAAACCGTGGTGCGGACTACTGCTTCTGGTTCGTTTTGGGTCATTTCCCAAAAGCCGACGGAAAGGCAAGCCACCGAGATCATTAAACCTTGCAAAATACTGATTGCCAGTTCGTTCAACGAAAAAAAGGAAGACGTCATTTTCCGAGGTGGCTTGTGCATCGAATTGGCCTCAATAGGCTCATTCTCAAAGATGATAGAGCAGGTGGGGCCCATGATTAGTTCCAAAAAGATGACATGAATGGGCGAGAACAAGTCGGTAAAGCGCCAAAAAAGCATCAATGGAAGGGTTACGATCATTAAAATCGGAATATGAATAGAAATAATGTACCGAATGGCTTTTTTAAGGTTCTCATAAATACGTCGTCCGAGCGCGATGGCTTGCGGCATGTGTCCCAGATCGTCATCCGTCAAAACAAGCGATGCGGCGGCCTTTGCGGTTTCGGAGCCGCGTTTGCCCATTGCGATGCCAATATGAGCAGCTTTTAAGGCGGGGCCGTCATTTACCCCATCGCCCGTCATCGCCACGATTTCATTGTTTGCTTTTAGGGCTTCGATCACACGGAGTTTGGCTTCGGGGAACATGCGGGCATACAAATTGACAGAGGAAACGGCGGTTTTTAGTGATTCTGGGGGCATTCGCATCACTTCCTCGCCCGTTAGGCATTGCTCAAGGTCTCGAAAATGTACTTGTTGTCCGATGGCCTTGGCGGTCTCAGCATAATCTCCGGTGATCATTTTTACTTGTATTCCTGCCTGATAAAAGGCTTCGACTGTTTGTCTGATATTGGCCTTGGGTGGATCATAAAACGCCACCAATCCTTGAAAAGAAAACCGCAGGGCTGTTTGTAATGCAGGAAGTTGCAAAGGGTCGTGGTTGGAAACACCAACGGCTAAAACTCGATAGCCTTTTGAAGCCAACTGACGCGATACCGCCAGAATACGGTTCTGTTTCTCCTGAGAGGCATCCGAAACCGCAAGTACGCCTTCTACAGCCCCTTTGCAAGCAATGATAGGGGGCAAGTTTTCAGCCGTATAGACATGGGTCATAAAAGGAGGAATTCCGCTCAGGGGGTATTCGGAAGTAAGGGTGTAGTATGGACGGAGGTCTTGTGGGGTGGTAGCTGCATAGGCGGCATGGAGGGCTTTTTCCATCGGATCGAAAGGAGATGGCTCGGACGCCCACATGGCACTTACCAATACCGGATGTGAAATGGTGATGGGAGTGTTAGTAAAGTCATATAAATCGTCCTTTTTTGCATCATACAAGGCTACTAATTTCATGACATTTTCTGTAAGGGTGCCCGTCTTGTCGGTACAAATGACCGTAGCGGCGCCGAGAGTTTCAACCGTCATGGGAGACTTGGCAATGATGTTGTTTTTATAGAGGCGGTAGGCGCCAAGTGCCATAAACGTGCTGAATGCCACTGGAATTTCTTCGGGCAAAACCGACATTGCCAGAGTAAGCCCATGTAACAAGGCATGTAATACTTCGCCCGATTGTGCAAAATTGAGGCCCCACACCATGAAAAAGGCTACGGCGCCGAAAGCTACCATTCTATGCACAAATCCCCTGATTTGGTGTTGGAGCGGCGAGGTCGTTGTTTGGATTTCGGTGAGGGAATGGCCAATTTTACCCAATTCGGTGTTGTTTCCAACAACTGTTACTTCGGCCACACAAGAGCCGCTTTCTACCAATGTGCCGCCAAAAACAACGGAAGGAAGGGAGGAAGTGCCTTTGGTAACGGATAACGATTCGCCCGTCAAGATACTTTCATTTACCGAAAAATCATGTGCTTCCAGTATTTGGGCATCTGCTGGAATAAGATCTCCGTCTTCGAGCATGATAAGATCGCCAATAACCACGTCTTCTGCGGGGACCGAATATTGCTGACCGTCTCGTATCACTTTAGTCGGCGGATTTGCTAATTTTCGGAGGGTTAGAACGGCATTCCGACTACGGTTTTCCTGAAAAATGGATATACTCGACACAAAGCCCAAGGCCATCAGCATAATCATGCCTTCTTGAACCTCGTTTAAGATAAAATATATGGCAGCAGATCCTACCAGTATTAAAAACAAGGGATCGGAGATAACTTCTTTTAAGATGGAAAAAAGGGGATGTTTTTCCCGTAGGCGCAGTACATTTGGGCCATGTTGCCGCCGTGAATGCTCAACTTGCGCGGACGTAAGCCCGGTCCATTTGGGGGGGAATGGGGGAAGGTGTTCAGGCATAATGTCTTAGCTGGTCATGGGGCAAGCTTTTGGGTGATTCTAGGTCTCTTTCAGGGTGGTGCAGGTTTACGGTCAGTACTACCTGAAATCGGTTAAGACCCGGTACAATGCCTAATGAATGTGCTTGTGGATATAAGAGGTCCAATCTCCGGCGAATGTTGGTCAATCCTATGCCGGATGCGGGGTCTTTGGGGCCGACATCTGATTCTGGCATTGTATTGCTGACTTCAAAGTGCAAGACCTCTTCCCTTACCTGAATCTTAAGGTCAATCTCTGGATGTGCCACATTGGTGCCGTGCTTAAAAGCATTCTCAACAAACGGGATTAATAGGAGGGGTTCTATGGTGGCTTGTGTGGTGTCTCCGGAAATTTCAACTTGTAAGTGCAAGGTATCGCCAAAACGTAGGCGCTGTAGGTCTAAATAACTATTGAGATAGGTGATCTCACGGTCAAGGGGGACACGAGATTCGGGTGCTTCGTAGAGTGTATAACGTATCAGACTAGACAGGGTCATGAGGGCCGGTTCTAATTTGTCAGATTTTTTCCGGGCCAGCGAAACCATACCATTTAATACATTAAACAAAAAATGGGGGCTTACTTGCGAACGCAAAAACGCGAGTTCGGCCGCAAGACGCTCCTTTTCCCTCGCTTCGGTCTCTTGTTTAGAGCGTTGCCACTCATGGATAAAGTGTTGGGTCAGTCCTACAAAAACCACCAAAACGAGTTGGGTGATAATGGAAAAATAGCGGTACGATGAAGAATAGTTATTGGGGCGGTGGTTGTGTTTAGACCCCGGAGGGGGGGCTGGTTGCTCAAATGGCGAACCAAATGTACTTGTGACCCAGTCCCTAAACATCATATAGGCTTCACTAATGGACAAAATGACCAGAATCACTACCACAATGTACCAAAGGGTTTTACGATGCACCAATAGCCTCGGCAGAAAAATCCCCAGATTGCCATAGTACAGAGACATCATTAAGGCCACTTGGGCAAACTGAATACTCCAGAAAAGGACTGGGTCTCGAAGGCGGATCGGAAGACCAAATAGCAAGGGCATGAGCAAAACCAAAGACCAAGCAAGAAAATGAACAGCAGCCCTAATGGTCCAATGGCGGGTACGGAGGGGTTCGGAAAACGGCATAAAAAAACTACAGTGCCGAATTGGTCGGCGATGGCCTTTATCTGTTAGCGTAAATCGCTTTAGACAATCAAGTTACGTACTGGTGAACAAAAGATCAAGGTACAGCGCCGACATTCTCCCTACGTCTTTTTCCTACATGGATCGGCTTTTTTTCCCTACACATCTAAACAACGAAACCATCAAAAGGTTTTTTCTGGTCTGGGTTATCCTTGTTGCAAATTATGTAGGCCGTTTAGAGCGGCTTTTCTTTTCCATTAAAATAACGCATTCAAATGGACGTCTCTGCTAAATATGTGTATCTCTTTGGGCCGGAAGGCACTGAAGGCCGTGCTGACATGAAGAACCTTTTGGGAGGAAAAGGGGCCAATATGGCCGAAATGTGCTTGCTCAATATCCCCGTTCCGGCTGGTTTCACGGTAACCACCGAGGCTTGTACCCAATATACCTTGCATGGTCGGGAAACGGTGACCAACCTCATTGCCGATGAAGTAAAAAAAGGCGTGGCATATGTCGAAAAAATCATGGGCAAAAAATTTGGAGACGCTTCGGACCCGTTATTGCTCTCTGTGCGTTCGGGAGCACGTGCTTCGATGCCCGGTATGATGGATACGATCCTGAATTTGGGACTGAATGATGACGCCGTTCAAGGGTTGATCGAGAAATCGGGCGATGCACGGTTTGCATGGGACTCGTACCGCCGATTTGTGCAAATGTATGGCGATGTGGTGATGGGTCTGAAGCCTGAACGCAAAGAAGATGAAGACCCTTTCGAGTTGATCATTGAATTTGTTAAACATGAACGAGGGGTAAAATTAGATACCGACCTTTCGGCAGATGATTTAAAAGAATTGGTCCGTCGGTTTAAAGCCCTGATCTTGGCCCGGTTAGGTAAAGACTTCCCGACCGATCCATGGGAGCAGTTGTGGGGGGCCATCATGGCAGTATTCCAAAGTTGGAACAACGAGCGGGCACAAGTTTATCGTGCCTTGAACGACATTCCTGAAAGTTGGGGAACAGCGGTCAATGTGCAGGCAATGGTCTATGGTAACCATTCCAGCAATAGTGCAACTGGTGTGGCTTTCACCCGCGATGCGGCCACAGGTGAAGACATTTTTAATGGCGAATTTTTATTTAATGCACAAGGTGAAGATGTGGTTGCGGGGATTCGCACACCCCAACAAGTGACGCGTATAGGCTCACAGCGGTGGGCCGAGTTGGCCTGCATCAGCGAAGAAGACCGGAAGACCAATTATCCGTCATTAGAAGAAGCTATGCCCGAGGTGTTTGCACAGCTGATTCATGCAGAAACGACACTGGAAAACCATTTTAGCGATATGCAAGACGTAGAGTTTACCATCGAGGACGGTAAACTTTGGATGTTGCAAACCCGAAATGGCAAACGGACGGGCGCAGCAATGGTGAAAATTGCTATGGATATGCTTCGCCAAGGAATGATAGATGAAAAAACGGCTATCCAACGGGTGGATCCGAATCGCTTGGATGAATTGCTACATCCCGTTTTTGATGGAAAGGCGATTAAGAATGCCGAGGTAATTGCACGCGGGTTACCGGCTTCTCCAGGGGCCTCCACCGGGCAAATCGTGTTCTTTGCAGATGAAGCGGAAGAATGGGCCAAACGTGGTAAAGATGTTATTCTGGTGCGGGTAGAAACCAGTCCCGAAGACTTGCGCGGGATGCACGCCGCCAAAGGGATTCTGACGGCACGCGGCGGTATGACATCTCATGCGGCAGTGGTTGCACGGGGAATGGGCAAATGCTGTGTTTCGGGTGCAGGTGCTATCCATGTAGATTATAAATCGCGCGAGATGACCGTAGAAGGCAAAACCTATCGCGAAGGAACGTGGATTTCGCTTAATGGCACCACCGGAGAGGTCTATGAGGGGCGGGTCGAAACCCGCGAAGCCGAACTTAGCGGCGACTTTGGCGAATTGATGACGCTCTCCGAAAAATATGCCAGACTCGGTGTACGTACCAACGCGGATACGCCCGAAGAAGCTAAGCAAGCCGTAAATTTTGGAGCAACAGGAATTGGCCTTTGCCGCACCGAGCACATGTTCTTTGAAGGGGATCGTATTATTTCGGTAAGGGAAATGATTTTGGCCGATGACGAGGCCGGGCGCCGGAAGGCTTTAGACAAACTACTGCCCATTCAACGGGGCGATTTCGAGGGCTTATTCGAGGTTATGCACGATCTACCCGTGACCATCCGTCTCTTAGATCCGCCACTCCATGAATTCCTCCCACATGACGATGCCAGTCAACAGGTGATGGCCAAACAAATGCATGTCTCGGTGAATAAAATCCGGGATCGGATTGAAGAACTGAAAGAACAAAACCCCATGCTGGGTCATCGTGGTTGCCGACTCGGCATCACGTATCCCGAAATTACCGAAATGCAAACCCGTGCCATCATAGAGGCGGCTCTTAACGTACATGCAAAAGGGATCAAAGTCTTGCCCGAAATCATGGTTCCGTTAGTGGTGACCGTCCGCGAATTTGCAGAGCAAGAAAAGGTCATCCGTCGGGTCGCTGCCAAGGTTTTTGCAGAACAAGGCGTAGAAATCCCCTATAAAGTGGGGACAATGATCGAAACGCCGCGTGCAGCACTGATGGCAGATAGCATTGCCCAAAAAGCTGAGTTCTTCTCTTTTGGAACGAACGACCTCACGCAAATGACGTTCGGATTTTCCCGCGACGATGCCAATAAATTCTTACCGATCTACCTGAAAAAAGGGCTTGTGGACCAAGATCCGTTTAAATCTATTGATGAAAAGGGGGTGGGCCAACTGATTGATATGGCGGTTAAAAAAGGGCGTTCGGTAAATGCGAACCTGCATCTGGGGGTGTGTGGTGAACATGGCGGCGATCCAACATCGGTGGCTTTTGCTTGTAAAACTGGTTTGGATTATGTGAGCTGTTCCCCCTTCCGGGTACCCATCGCCCGAATTGCTGCGGCTCAGGCCACCATTCGCCAAAAACAAGCCAACGCCTAACGTATATTGCACTTAGAACGATCATACTCAAAACCCTGACTTCTGCCGAGGTCAGGGTTTTGTCCTTACATAACTTTGTATTTCTGAATAATGCTATAAAAATTGCACACCTATTCTAAAAAATCTTAAATTGCAACCACCAGCCTATTTTATACCTCCTAACTGTTCATCACGGTACTAACAGTACAAACTAAGTTGATCGTGCATAAAGGAGAGATGCTGCTGATCCAAGAACGATCAGAACCAAAACAACGTTGCGTTACACCCACACAAACCAGCAAACCATAAAGCAATCCGTAGCCCCTTAGATGCCCTTTTTACGGGAAAGTACGACAAAAAACACGAAAAGAGCGGATATAACTAAGTTCTGTGAAATCAGAGGACATAAAATCTACGTACAAAAACTTGACGAACAGAAGTCATCTAAAATCAATGAAAGAGAAGTTTTTAAAGGCATTGATTTTCAACAACTTATGAGCTGTTCGTGGTAAACAAAAAAAATGGCATCCGTTCTTCAATTTAACAAAATGAAGCGAGTAAAAATATAATATTTAAAAAACATAATATTAATGTTACCTTTTTGGATATTCAAAGTTCTGTGTAATTCGATTAAACACAAGATTTGATAATTATAACAACTAAAAACTACAATTCAGAATGAAAATCTTTCTTGATACTAACTTACTTATTGCTTTAATAGAAAAAACTAATATAAACTTACCGATTGAACACGAATACTATACATTTGAAAAATGCATATACGAATTTAAAAGTGGGATAAAAAGAAAATTTGTTAGTCCAGATTTCATCCTCGATAATTTAAAAGCTCATAAATCTCAAAAAAACATTCTCGATAAGAATGATGCAACAAATCGGATTGCGAAATACATAATGCAGAATGTTTTACAAACTTTACAGTATAATGAAAATGAATTAATAAATCTTAGAAATGCAATAAAACGCTATAACTTATACTATGAGTTTGGAATCGCAGAAGAATATGAATATGTTGAAATTGAAAGAGATAGTGATATTGGATTAATGAAAAATTTTTTTAAACAAGTAAAACTATATTTAAGAAATTATTCTTATGATATTGAATCAGATATATCCTCGAATAAGATTAATGTTATACTCTTTGACCAAGTTTTTGGCAATTCTTATGAAATATTAAACTTCAGAGAGATACTTGATACTTGTTTCATCAATCCAAAAGATTTAGAAATTGTTTATACAGCTTTGTCTTTTTATTGCAAAATATTTTTAACTTCAGATAAACCTTTAGTGAAAGAATGTTTATCACTGGGATTGAACCATTGTACAAATTTCGTTTATATTAACCCTGAAAATATAGAAAGTGAAATATTGAATATTTTATCAGAATATAAGTAAATCAAGCAAATGAGAAGTGCAGAGCTTGGAATAACATGACAAAAAATACTGAGGGGGTAAACCGAATAAGATTTTGACAAAAAAATAAAACCATACTTTGATAGAAAAAATGTACAATTATGTGCTAGAGAAAAAAAGAACCTTCACAGAACGTGTTGCTGCCAACTTGCACCTAAACCCAACGCACAACGCTCGACAGGTGCAAGTATGCAAGCAACACAAGCGTTAGCACTCACCCTAAAAGACGACACGACCGACAACAAACGAGCAGAAAAATGACAAACAAAATGCCAACCCTTCGCCAAATTAAAAGAGCTGCAAGCCGACACACGAGCCAACGCTTTTGCAGCACATTTAATTTTGCCCAACCGCACCCAAGCCCACCCACCACCCTTTCAGCGGACAAAGGACAATTTGAAGGCAACTTTTGACAGTAACGGAATTTTAAAAACTAACTTTACAACCTAAAAAATAAAGACAATCTCAATGAGTGAAGAATATAAAAGAATACTAGAAGCCCAACTTTGGAACATTGCCAATACGCTACGTGGCAAAATGAATGCAGACGAGTTTCGTGACTACATTTTGGGTTTCATTTTCTATAAATACCTGAGCGAGAAAATGAACATTTTCGCTGACGAAATTTTGAAACAAGACGGTATTAAGTTTAAAGACATAACACCAAAGACCGAAAACGGGACAGCGTTTATTGAAGCTATTAAAGAGGAAGCCCTCGAAAAATTAGGCTACTTTTTAAGACCAGAAGAGCTTTTTACAGAAGTTGCTAAACGTGGCAAAGGTAATAATGAAGATGACGTGGATAAATTTGACGAAAGTAAAACCAATTTCATTTTAGAAGACCTACAAAAAATCCTTATCAATATCCAGTTAAGCACAATGGGTACAGAAAGCGAAGAAGATTTTGATAATCTCTTTGAGGACATGGATTTGAACAGTTCTAAATTAGGTAAAACACCCGAAGCAAGAAATGCCATCATTGCAAAGGTACTGACGCACTTGGATAAAATTGATTTTAAATTATCTGACACTAATCAAGTTGATGTTTTGGGCGATGCTTACGAATACTTGATTGGACAATTTGCCAGTGGCGCAGGTAAAAAAGCAGGTGAATTTTATACACCGCAACAAGTTTCTTCAATACTTGCAAAACTCGTGACAACAGGAAAACAAAAACTAAAATCCGTTTACGACCCCACTTGTGGTTCGGGTTCTTTGTTGCTTCGGGTAGCCAGAGAAGTGAAAAATGTAAGCAATTTTTACGGACAAGAAATGAACCGTACTACTTACAACCTCGCTCGAATGAATATGATTCTGCACGGTGTTCATTACCGTAAATTTGATATTAAACAAGACGACACGCTCGAACATCCACAACACATTGACCTACAATTTGAGGCAATCGTTGCTAATCCGCCCTTCTCGGCGCAATGGAGCGCCAACCCTTTGTTTACAAGTGACGACCGCTTTAGTCAATACGGAAGGCTTGCACCCAGTAGCAAAGCCGACTTTGCTTTTGTGCAACACATGATTTACCATTTGGCAGACAATGGCACTATGGCAATCGTCCTGCCGCACGGGGCGCTGTTTCGTGGCGGTGCTGAACAACACATTCGCAGGTATTTGATTGAAAACAAAAACTTTTTAGATGCCGTCATTGGCTTACCTGCCAATATATTTTACGGTACGAGTATTCCGACTTGCATTTTGGTTTTCAAAAAGTGTAGAGAAAATCCTGATGACATTCTGTTTATTGATGCCAGTCGTAATTTTGAAAAGGTTAAAACACAAAATGTATTGCGTAAGGAAGATATTGATTTGATTGTTGAAACCTACCGCAACAGAACCGAAACCCCAAAATACAGCAAGAAAGCTACATTAGAAGAAATTGCCAAAAATGATTACAACCTCAACATACCACGCTATGTAGATACGTTTGAAGCAGAAGAAAGCATAGATATTGAAGCGATTGCGAAAGAAATAAAAGCATTGGACGAAACTATTGCTACCACAGATAAAAGCATTGCAACTTTTTGTAAAGAGTTGGGCATTTCAACACCTTTTTAATTGTCTGAATCAGAATTTGCAGGATTAAAAGATGAACCGGATTTTAAAACATAATATTGAAATATGACATTAGACGAGATTACTTATAAAGTTAATGGTTGTGCAATGAAAGTGCATAACACGTTAGGTAATGGATTTCAAGAGGTCATTTACCAACGGTGCTTGGCTATTGAATTAGAAAGAGCAGGATTATCTTTTGGAAGAGAAGTTGAACAAACTATCTTTTATGAAGGAATTGAAGTAGGAACAAGAAGAGCTGATTTTGTTGTAGAAAACCAAATAATAGTGGAACTAAAAGCATTGATTAATTTGGAAGATGTGCATTTAGCACAAGCAAAAAATTATGTAGTTGCCTATGATTTTCCCATTGGATTATTGATAAACTTTGGAGCAACAAGTTTGCAATTCAAAAAAGTATTTAACCCAAAATTCAACAAAATCAATCCTGCAAATCCTAAAATGTCAGAATCAGGGTTGACGAGATTAAAAGATGAACAAAATAATGAAAGAAAAAATAATCCTGCAAATCCTAAAATCAATTAAATCCTGATTCAGACAAATGAGCAAGCAAATGAACATACCACAATTGCGCTTCCCTGAATTTTCTGGGGAATGGGAAAAGAAAAAATTGGGGGATTTATTAGAATTTAAAAATGGAATTAACGCATCCAAAGAACAATATGGCAGTGGGTATAAATTTATAAATGTCCTAGATATTTTGAACAATGAATTTTTAACCCATGATAAAATTTTAGGAAGTGTTGACGTTTCAAAAGACATTGTAGATAGATATCCTGTAAATTATGGTGATATACTATTTCAAAGGAGTTCAGAGACTAGAGAAGATGTTGGTTCAGCATGTGTTTACCTTGATACTGACAATACGGCTACCTTTGGTGGTTTTGTAATACGAGGCAGAAAAATAGGTGATTACAATCCAATATTTTTAAATAAACTTGTAACTGGTTAGCCTGCGGGGCCCCGATACTCTGGGATACCGCCAGATAGCACGGTATAGAGTTCATTGAAAGGATTGAATTGGAGTTTTCGGACAGTGGAGATAAAGGATTGAATACGGGCATAGATTTCCGCTCCGTACTGCGTGCGGAAGCATCCACTAACCTTCATTTTGGTTTTGGTGGGCCTGATGTCCCTTTCTGCCTGATTATTGGAGAAGGGTACTTCTTCATGGAAAGCGAAAGCCAGCACCGCATCCTGATGCTTGGCGAGGCGGTCAAACAAGTTTCGGCCTTTGGTTTTCTTCGGTTTGCCGCGCGGTTTTTGTGTTGGCGGCGGCTCTTCTTGATCTGCTTGCTGGAGCAAATCCTGGTATTTTCGAAGGACTCTGGACCGTTCTTTTGTCGGAATCGCAGCCTTTCCTTTGTCAGAGCGTTCGTACAGGTCAAGTAAAAAGGCGTGAAAATTTTGGGCCCATTTGCTTCCCGATTCTATAAGAGCGGTGAATTCCCGAAGTAAATGCGCGCCGCAAACGGCATGTTGGCATCCTGTGAAGTTGAAATAGGTAGACCAACAATCATGGACTGCCCAGTTTTGAAACGAGGGCAATATGGAAATGTCGGTTTGGTGTGCTCCTGCGCCCCGTTGCGGGTGTATAAACAGGGCGGTATAGAACTCATTGCTCGCCACATGTTCCCAAAACCGGTCTTTGCCCACATAAAAGCCCGTTTCGTCATAATGGACGACCTCGCTTTGGAGTAACTTCGCCTTGATATGCGCCTCGTCTTCGGCTAAACATCCGTAGGCTAATTCGTTCTGGGCTTGCAGTGTCTGTTCGTTAAGAGTCACCCCATACAAATCGCTGAAGATTGATTGAACCTTCTTGCGCGGGATATTGTAGCCGTTGTTGAAAAGCGCACTCATCGTCACCAAACGAAGACCATATTGGGTATTAGAGCAGACATCTTGTGGAAATTGGCCTTGGTTCAGGGCTTGGCAGCCACTGCAAACCCAGTCCAAAACCTGATGCTCTGTCACTTCGATGCGTGGCGGGGGTATATCGAAAACCTGACGACGGGCACGGATTACCAAAGGTTCCGAATCGTGTATTTGACCGCACCGGGCACAGACTTCAGGTGTATGCGTTTTTACCACATCCGGTGCAGGCACCATCTTGAGTGTGCCCCCATCATGACCTGGTTTGCCGCCAATCTTACCTCCCTTAAGCCGAGGAAAGGCAGGTTTAGGCTTAAATTTGTCCATTGAGGACGGATAATTTGAATTGCGGCTGTTCTGATGCAATTGTAATTCCAATTCTTTCACCCGAAACTCCAAATTATCAATCTGATGCCGTTGTGCTTCAATATGGTTGCGTTGTGCCTCAATATGGTTGCGTTGTGCCTCAATATGGTTGCGTTGTGCCTCAATATGGTTGCGTTGTGCCTCAATTTGCTGGACATACCCCTCCAATTGAGGCTTGAAGCCTTCAATAACGGCTACCAATTCCAGGATTATCCGGTGGCAGCTTGCTATGTCGTTGGGTAGTTCCATTGAAACACAAAAATAAACTATTTTTCAATGCCCGATAACAATTTTGGAATCAGGCTAACCAGTTAC